>JBLNCE010000161.1:0-5011 GCA_050260415.1 Bacteroidota bacterium
GCCCGTTTGTGCCCCCGGCGTTTCTCGCGTTGGGGCGCGGCCGCCAAACGTGCCTTGTCGGGCGGGGGGGCCGCGCGGCGCCTCACGGCCACAAGACCCGCGGCGATGAATAGCGCGAGGATGCCCGTAAGGAGTATTGCCAGGCGCATGGCGGGGTCCTACTCCTTTTTGGTAAAATAGAGATGGCCCTCGGTGTCGAGCGTGGCGAAGAAGACCTCTCGCGGGCTGGCGATGCCGAACCGGGAGAGCTGCCCGCGCAGCCAATCCTCGTCGAGGCCCGCCCGCCGGAGGTTGTCCCGGTTGATATTGCCGTCGACGATGAGATCGAGCGGGAGCCCCTCGTATCTTGTGGGCAGGTTGAGATCCGCCGGGGTGAGGGGCCGATGCTGCGATTTGGGGATGATGCTCAGATCGCCGTTGGTCTCGAGCACCGCGAACTCGACGTCTTCCAGGTTGGCGAAGTTCTTGGCCCGGAGTTGCTCCAGCAGGTCGTTCAGGTTGTAGCGCAGACGGGTCAATTCATGCTGCCGGATGCGGCCGTTTTCGATCAAGATCGAAGGCGTTCCGCACAAGAGGCGGCGGAACCACTGGCTGTGCAGGCTGAGCAGGGCCAGGCCGATCTGGGCGATGAGCAGGGTCAGCATGGGTATGATCCCGGTGGAGAGGGGCAAGTCCCGATCCTGCATCGGCACCGCCGCGAGTTCGGAGAGCATGATCGCCACCACCAGCTCGAACGGCTGCAACTGGCCGATCTGGCGTTTGCCCATCAGCCTCATGACCAGAACTACCAGAAAATAGAGGATCAATGTGCGCGCGAAGATGACCAGCAAGCCGCGGCCTCCTATCCACCGTGATTCTAGCCTGCGGGGTGTGTTCGTATACATGACAGTTTTCCCCCTTTCAACCTGTCCAGGGGATTGGCCCGGGTTCTTTTGCGAGAGCCCCGGGTAACGAAGCGGAGGTTCTCAGATGCGTCGATTGACCGAACACCCGGCACCCGCCGGCGAAAACTCGCTCTGGGGTTGGAGCCGTCACATCAGCCCGTTAAAAGTCTACCGTAACTTCCTCGTGATCTGGTTTTGCCGGTATTGCCCGTCGTTCAGGCTCAAGAACCTCCTCTACCGGGCGATCGGGATGAAAGTCGGCCGCGGGGTCTCCGTGGGGCTCATGGCCATGTTCGATATCTTCTTCCCCGAACTGATCACCCTCGAGGACCAGGTGGTCATCGGCTATAACGCCGTGATCCTTTGCCACGAGTTCCTGGCCGATCGGTGGCGCACGGGTCCCGTGCGGGTCGGAGCCCGGTCGCTGATCGCCGCCAACGCCACGGTCCTGGCCGGGGTGGAGATCGGCCCGGGCGCGATTATCTCCGCCATGTCCATGGTCAACCGGGATGTACCGGCCGGCGCGATGGTCGGCGGCGTGCCGGCTAGGGTGATAGGCGGGGGGACGGGGGGACGGGGAGTAGGGGAGTAGAGGAGTAAGGGAGTAAGGGCTGAACCAGGGTAAAGGTTTGCCCAAACCTAGGAGGCTAACGCTTTGGCCACAAAACTTAGCGAGTATTTCCTGCGCCGCCGTTGGCTGCTCTGGAGCATCCTGGCCGTCAATCTGCTGGCCTCGGTCTACGGGTATTATTGGTATGCTTGGCAGTTCGCGCAGACCCCCTTTGTCCTCTGGCTTTTCACACCCGATTGCCCTCTGGCGGCAACGATGATGGCCGCCGCGCTCTGGATCTATCTACGTTCGGGCCGGCGGGATACGTGGTTCCAGTTTCTGACCTATACCACGCTCATTAAGTACGGCTTATGGACGGCCTTCGTCTTTGTCTACTACTGGCTAAACGGAGGCAAGACTTTTTCCTTGGAATACGTCATGCTCTTCGTCTCTCATCTGGGCATGCTGGCCGAAGGGACGGTTTTCCTGGGGTCCGCTCCGCAGACGCCGCGTTTTTGGTGGCTGGCCGCCGCCTACTCCGCGGTCTTCGACTATTTCGACTATTTTTACCCGCTCCGGCTGCCGGGACGCCAAGGTCTGGGCACCTATCCATGGCTGCCGAACGATGCCCATCGGCCGGTGATCCTGGGTCTGACCCTGGGGATCACGGGGGTCTTCTTCTTGGTGGCAATCTTGCGCACGGCAAAGCATAAGGTGCCCGCAGGGCGGGGGTGAGTTGGTAAACGCAGCAGCCATCTCATTCTCATCCTTGATTGTCCCGGCAGAATGCCGGGGTGGATACTTATAGAGGGTATTGGCAGAGAAAGTTTTCTCAGCGTCCCTCGGCGTCGCCGCCGTTTCCGCGGTGAAACGGGCCTCAAGTCCTGCGCCGTACGCCTTTTACGTGACATAACTCGACGGATACGTTATAATGTTGTTACATGCGCGCCCCAGAGAACGGAGTGAATCGATGACAGGGGTCTTGCTCCATGAGGACCAGCCGGAGGTCTTTCGCTACCGGGATTATATACTGGACGATTTTCAGATCGAAGCCATCAACCACCTGAACGAGGGCTCGTCGGTACTTGTATCCGCGCCCACCGGCGTGGGCAAAACGTTGATCGCGGACTATCTGATCGACCGGGCTATCCTCCGGGGCGATCGGATCATATATACCGGCCCGATCAAAGCCCTCTCCAACCAGAAGTTCAAGGAATTCAAAACCCTCTATGGCGCCGACCGGGTGGGCATCATCACCGGCGACGTGGTCATCAATCCCCTGGCCGATGTGGCCATCATGACCACCGAGATCTTTCGCAATATCCTGCATCAGGATCCAGGCCGGCTGGAAGGGATCTCGCACATCGTGTTCGATGAGATCCATTACCTCTCGGACGAGGATCGCGGCACGGTCTGGGAGGAGTCGATCATCTTCATGCCCGAGGGCATGCGGCTCCTGGGCCTATCCGCGACGATCCCGAACGCGGAGGAATTGGCGGCCTGGATCGCCGAGATCAAGCGGCACCGGGTGGAAGTGGTCCGCAAGACAACCAGGTCCGTACCGCTCCAGCACAATCTCTACGAACGCCATCTGGGCGCCACTAACATGATCGAGGTCAAGCGTTACTTGGCCGAACGGGCGCGCGAGGACGGAGATTACGTCGCCGAGCGCCAAGCGACCCGGCATATCGACCTCATCAGACATGTGGCCAAGACAGGCGGCCTGCCGTGTCTCTATTTCGTTTTCAGCCGGCGTCTCTGCGAGGAGATGGCTTATGAGACCGCGGGTCAGCGCAGCTTCCTGACGCCCGCGGAGACGGTCAGGGTGGAACAACTGGTGGAGGAGCTTTACGCCCAGTACGATCTGCAGAGCCTCAAGCATCTGGCGCGGGTCAAGGGATTGCTGGCGCGGGGCGTGGCTTTTCATCACGCCGGCGTCCTGCCCGCGCTCAAGGAGATCGTTGAGACCCTTTTCGGACTGGGACTCGTAAAGGTCATGTACGCCACGGAGACTTTTGCCGTGGGCATCAACTATCCGGTGCGGACGGTTTGTTTTGACGCGCCGACGAAGTTCGACGGGCTTACGTTTAGATCCATGACCACCCTGGAGTATTTCCAGATGGCCGGGCGCGCCGGACGGCGCGGCATCGATACCAAAGGCAACGCCTATATGCTGGCGGACTTGACGCATTTTCGGGCGGCGGATTTTCCCAGCACCCGCGAGAGCGACGTCCTGCCGCTCCAGAGCCGATTCGGCCTCTCGTTCAACACGGTCCTGAACCTGAAACGAAGCTACACCTCGCGGGAGATCCAGGTGATCCTGGATCGTAACTTCGCGACGTTCCAGGCCCGTAACGAACGCGCCCGTCTGGAAGATGAACTCCGCGCGGCCAGGGCAAGAGCCGCCGAACTACGGCAATTGCTCTGTCCGGACCGGGCGGCGCGGGATTGCCCCAATAATTACCGGCGCGTCAAGATGCGCCTCAAGAAACGCCAGCACCGGCTGGCGCGCGGCGGTAATGCCGATCGGGGCGCATTGACGACCGAGATCCAAGCCATGCGGGCCGAGATCAGCGGCGTGCGCCCCAGGCAGTGCCAGAAGACGCAGCAGCATAAGTGCAAGGATCTGAACGTCCGCTACGAGCAGGCGACCGGGCTGGTGCAATCGCTCTATCAGAGGGTGTCCCAGATCAAGATCGCCGGCCGGTTCGCCGAATCGCTGGCGGAAAAGGAACGGATCCTGTCGGAGATGGGCTACCTTCATGGCGACAAGCTCCTGCCGCGCGGCGAGTTTGCGTCGGAGATCTATGCCCAGGAATTGCTGCTCACCGAGATCTTCTTTGCCGGCCTCCTGCACGAGATGGACGTGGAGCAGATCAACGCCATGCTCGTCGGGGTGGACTACGAGCCGCGCAAGGGAGAGTCCTGGCCGCGCGATCTGCCTTTTGACGTCAAGCCGATCCGTAAGATCTTGCGGGACATGGTCTATCGCCACGGGGTGGAGGAGAAGGACGCCCGTTTTCACCCGGCCTTCGCCAATCTTGCCTACCGGTGGAGCAAGGGCTGCACCTTTGCGGAGCTGATCAAGAGCCATCCGCACATCCAGGAGGGTGACATCGTCATCGCCTTCCGGCGGGAGATAGACATCCTGCGCCAACTAAGGGTGGCGTGCCGCAGCGACGAGGCGCTCGTCGACAAACTGCGCGATTGCATGGACCGGATGGATCGGGATCTCATTCAGGTGAGGCTATGAGAGCAGGCATGAGGCGTGAGGCAAGAGGCGTGAGGCGTGAGGCAAGAGGCGGGAGGCAAGAGGCAATAGGGGCATGAGGTGGGAGGCAAGAGGCAAGAGGCAAGAGGCAAGAGGCAAGATGTCCCCAGTCCCGGGTTAGATGAGCTCCCGGCGCGATAGTGTTAGCGGGGAAGCGGAAAGACTGTGCTCGGGGTCGGGATCGGGATCGGGATCCGGACTCGACGATATACTTCTTATCGAGTCTACACTGCAACTTTAGCCTGGCAACTGCGTTGTGATCGGATGAAACACGGGCAAAAGACACAGGCAGCGGCGGGACGGCGG
>JBLNCE010000162.1:0-4649 GCA_050260415.1 Bacteroidota bacterium
AGGAATCAAAGGTATTTAGAGGCCGACTTTTTTACGTCTGGTTCTTTGTAATCGCCATGCTCTTTAGCGGCGGCTTGATCCCCTGGTATATGACCATCAAGATGACCGGATTGATCGATAAGTTTTTGGCTTTGATCCTGCCCGGCGCGGTACCCATTTTCAACGTGATCTTACTGACAAATTTCTTTCGCACGATTCCGAAAGAATTGGAAGAGTCGGCCCTGATTGACGGAGCATCGCACTGGAAGACACTTTGGCAGATATACATCCCGTTATCAAAGCCGGCTATAGCGACTCTGACGCTCTTTTGCATTGTGAATCATTGGAATTCCTGGTTTGAAGGACTAATCTTGATGAATAATCCAAAGAACTATCCATTGCAAAGTTACCTGCAAACTATCATTGTAAATCGCGATATTAAACTGATGTTATCAAAAGATGTACGCTTGATTACGATGGTCTCCGATAGAACTTCAAAAGCCGCCCAAATCTTGCTCGCTTCACTGCCGGTCCTGCTAGTCTATCCATTCCTCCAGAAATACTTCACCACCGGCATTACCCTCGGAAGCATTAAGGGGTAGCATGGGCAAAGAATAATATTGGTGGTGCATCAACATGCCGAAGATCACATTCATCGGCGCCGGCAGCGTTATATTTGCCAGGAATGTCCTCGGTGACTGCATGATGACGCCGGCTCTGAAGGGCGCCGAGATCGCGCTCCACGACATCGATGCGGAGAAACTGGAAGTTTCCGCGGGCATCTTGGCGAATATCAACAGAAACTGCAATGCCAGGGCGAGAATCACCGTCCATACCGACCGGAAAAAAGCATTGGAAAATGCCGGCTATGTAATAAATGCGATCCAGGTGGGAGGATATTCCTGTATCGTCAATGATTTCGAGATCCCGTTGAAGTACGGATTGAAGCAGACATTCGCCGATACCCTGGGGATCGGAGGGATTTTTCGCGCCCTCAGGACGATCCCGGTCATGCTTGAACTGGCCAAGGACATGGAAGAAGTGTGCCCCTCGGCGTGGCTTCTTAACTACACCAATCCAATGGCCATGGTCACAGGGGCCATGCTCAGGGCGACCAAGATTAAGACCGTCGGCCTGTGCCACAGCGTGCAGACATGCGCGCGGGATCTGCTTGTGGGGCTGGGCATGAATCCCGCCGGTATCCGTTGGCGGATCGCCGGGATCAACCATCAGGCCTGGCTGCTCGAGATCTCGAAAGACGGTAGGGATCTGTATCCCGAGATCAAAAGAAGGGCGCGCGAGCGCCCCAAACCCCATAACGATATGGTGCGTTACGAAATCATGCACCGGTTCGGATATTACGTCACAGAATCGAGTATACACAGCGCCGAATATATGCCCTATTTCATCAAAGAACACTATCCCGGCCTGGCCGATGAATTCGGTGTTCCCATCGGGGACTACAAGCGCTGGGACGACGATCGCAAGCAGTACTGGGAAGCGATTCATAACGACCTGGCCCAAGGCAAGGAGCTCAAGCACGAACGAACCCACGAGTACGCTTCCTATATTCTAGAAGCCATGGAAACCGGCATCCCCTGCCAGATCGGGGGTAATGTACTCAATCATGGGGTAATAAGCAACCTTCCCGATGACGCATGCGTCGAAGTGCCCTGCCTGGTCGATGCCAATGGAATCAGCCCGTGCTACGTTGGCGATCTGCCGCCGCAATGCCGCGCACTCAACCTGACAAATATCAACGTCCAGTCGCTTGCCGTGGAAGCGGCGTTAACCCGCAAAAAGGAACACATCTATCACGCGGCCATGCTGGATCCCCATACCGCGGCGGAATTGCCGATCGATTCGATCGTCGCCATCTGCGATGAACTTATCGCGGCCAACCGCGAATTCCTGCCCGAGTTCTATGACGCGTGAGCGGCGCATGCAGTCAAGTACCGGGGAAAGATACCCGGCTGTGCGACGAACCAGAACGAACGAGGAGATTTGACATTATGGCCATCAAACCCATCCGCCCGAAGTGGAAGTCCGCCATGTCCGATCGGGAGCGCTTCGTTCGCCAGATGCACTACCAGCCGGTGGATCGCTGTTTCAACATGGAATTCGGCTACTGGGACGAAAACTTCCAGGAATGGCCGCTCTTCGTGGAACACGGGATCACCAACAACGCCGAGGCCGACGTCTTTTTCGGCTTCGACCGCATCGAGTGCGTCCAGGGCAATACCTGGATGAGCCCCCCGTTCACCGAAGGCGTGGTCGAGGAGCGGGCAACGACGAGGATCGTCATGAACGCCGACGGCCTTCTGGCCGAGGTGCCCAAGGACGGGCACGACACCATCCCGCATTTCGTCAAGGCCTCGGTGTCCGGTCCGGCCGACTGGGAGAGGGTCAAAGCGGAGCGGTTCCGCCGGGACGACCCCGCGCGCCGGGTCGACGTGGCCGCGCTAAAGCGCGCGCATCCGGCGGGCCGGGATTATCCCCTCGGCGTCTGGGCCGGCTCAATGATCGGCAAGGTGCGCGACATGCTCACCTTCGAGGGATTGGCCTACGCCTGTTACGACCACCCGGCGATGGTGGAGGACATGGTGGAGACGGCCTGCCTTCTGGTGGAGGACTTTCTCGACCAGGTCCTGGGGGAGCTGGACTTCGATTTCGCCGCGGGCTGGGAGGACATCTGCTTCAAGAACGGCCCCATCGTCTCGGTGCCATTCTTTCGCGACGTGGTCATGCCGCGCTACCAAAGGATCAGCCGGAAACTCCGCTCAGCCGGGATCGATCTCTGGTATACCGACTGCGACGGCGATGTCCGGCCGATCCTGCCTTTTTTTTTGGAAGGCGGCATAAACTGTCTCTTCCCCTTCGAAGTCAATGGATGCGCTCATCCGGGGGAACTCCTCAAACAGTACGGCAAGGAGCTGCGCATCATGGGCGGGGTGGACAAGATTCAGCTCGCCAAGGGGCCGGAAGCCATTGTGGCCTACCTCGAAACCCTGGTGCCGCTGGTCGCACGGGGCGGCTACATCCCTTTCTGCGACCACCGCTGCCCGCCAAATGTCAAGCCCGAGGACTACCTGTACTACCTGGATCTCAAGGAAAAGATGTTCGGGATGAAATGAGGGCCTTCATAGCAGTAGCGACTTCTACATTAGTGGCCGTGGCGACAAACCTGGACTGGACGGAGGAAGACCGCGTCCTGCCGGCCTATATCGTCCGGAATTTCATCGCCTATATCCATGCAGATCTGGGCGAACTGGATCTAGCCCTGGAACACGCCGAGCGCAATGCGTCCGCCGCCGATCCCAGGAGCATGAGTTCCCCGGCAAAGCGCACGAGCGGGACCCCCCAGAACGGCGATGATTTTTTCGTCTATAAGGCCATATGGAAGCCGATCTCCACCAGCGCGGCGTTCCTGTAGACCATGGTCGCCGCGGCGTTTATTTCGGGATCCTCATAGTTGAGGACCCTAGTGCCGTCGCGCGCGGTCTCTTCACCGGGCTTTGACCAGTCGATCCGCGGGCCTATTTGCTCGATATATTGCGCCAATACCTCGCGCGCCTCCCTCTCATTGGGAAACCCCCGGGGAACCCGGAGTACGGCGCGAAACGCCTCCGGCGGGTAGGTCTCAAGCTCCAGTTCGTTGCCTCCGGCGAAGGTGAATCTGATGATGCCGAATTTCATGTCGTCAAAGGTATCGGTGATCTTTCCCTCGCAATTGACCGGAACGCCGAAGAGCTTGACCGCATAGCGATAAAGCTGATCCTCTTCGGCGCATGCTCTCATATGGGCGAGCCAGGGATCTTCGCCGTTGTTTTCGTCCATTTGTGCGGGGTTTTTCTCTGCGGCGCGTGCGGGGCCGAGCGGCCCCGCCGGATGAAGACCAAGGCCGATTGAGATTAAGCATGAGAGGAAAATGCCGGCAAGGATATTTCGTTTGGATGGGCCGTTGGACAGCATCGTCATCTCCCCTCCCGGAAGTTGGTCCTGAAGCTCGATCTCCCTCGCCCCGGGTTGAAACCCGGGGCTGATCTCATAAACCCATCCATGAAAAGAAACCGATCCATCCGTTCCCAAGGCCATTGATGGCCCTTCGTTTGATTGTCGCCGGTCTTTAGGCCGGCGTCGGTCCAAGAACGCAGCCTGCACGAGATCGGAAAATTCGCCCATCCACCCGCGATTCCTGCCACTTTCCGCCACACGTCAACAATAAGAGAGAAGGCCTGATACTGACGGCCCCAAACATAAACCCGGATTTCGAAAGTACCTTGGCTGCCTGCGCTCTTGGTCGCCGAGTCCGCCTCGTCCGGGCCGAACTTGACGTCTTACAACCCGCGGCTGATTTTATCCGAGATTTCGCGAAAGTAAAAGGGGGAAAATGAACCATGCTGCGCCTTCGGCGCCCACCAACGTCGGCCCGGACAGTCGAACCCGGCCAGGTTGCCGTGCGGGCGCGCGGGTGAGGGTGAGGTTCGGGAAGTCAATTACCGGACGAATCTCAACCAAGAACCCTCTTCAGCCGCCCGATCCCCTCCTGGATCCGCTCCGGGCTCAGATGCCCGTAACCGAGGACGAGGCGATGGCCGTGACTCCCGCGCCGGATCGCGTACCGCTCGACCGGGTAGACCTTGACCCCCTCCGCGAGCGAGCCCGCCGCG
>JBLNCE010000163.1:0-7990 GCA_050260415.1 Bacteroidota bacterium
GCCATGTTGGGCGCGCAACTGCAATTTGGGTCGTAGTTGTCGTCGGTATTGACCGCTTCCATGCACTCGGCGATGGCTTTGTCGCGGTATGATTGCTGGCCGGTCCTGATGGCCACAAGCGTAGTGGCATAGGTGTCGAGATCGTGCCGGCTGTCCTGGTTCGCCACATCAGCCGTGCCGATATCGCTATTGGCGATGGCCAGGATGTTGTTCCAGGCCGTGCCCGACATGGGCAGGGCCATGATCTCGGCCTGGGAGATCCAGATGCCGCCGGACGGTGACGCGGTCGGCGTCGAAGTGGGCGTGGGCGTCGGGGTGGCCGCCGGCGGTGTCGGTGACAGCGTCGGGGTCGGAGTCGGTGTCACCGTCGGAGTGGGACTGGAGCTTGGGGCCCCGACGGCCCCAAATACCCTAATTTCGTTGATGCTGGTCCAGGTCCCGGTATACCCGTAAGCCCCTACCACCGTCAGCTTGACGTAGCGGGCGCTCACCGCCGCGAAGGTATCGACGAGGAGCGAACCGCCGGTCGTATTGGAAAGCCGGTCCACCACCTGCGTGTAGCTGGTGCCGTTGGTGGAAACCTCCACCTTGTACTGGTAGGCGCGGTCAAAAGATGGACAGAGTTCGATCCGGCCGATGCTGTAAGCCGCGCCCAGATCCACTTGGATCCATTGGGGATAGGTATTCGCCGACCATCTCGTGGCGAGGTCGCCGTCCACCGCATGGGTGGCTTCATTGCCCGTCTGTTGGCTCGAGAAGGTCACCGGTTTGTTCAAGGCCAGGTTGACAGAGGGCGTAGGGGTCGGGGTGGGGGTCGGTGACGGTGTCGCCGTCGGCGTCGGTGTCGGCGTGGGCGTGGGTGTCGGTGTCGCCGCGGAGGCGGTTACGACTTCGAGCACGGGATCGTTCGTGCCTTCCTTGCTGTCAAAGGTCACGCCGTTGGAGGTCGCGTTGGTGATACCGATCGTCACGGTCTTGTCCCCGTTGTACTCGGTCGTGACGTAACTTGTGACGCTTATGTTATACCAGACATTGTAGGTGGCACTGATGCTCTGGGTCGCGATCTGGCTGCCCATGGCGGGGGCGTTGCTCCAGGTAATCCCCGTCTCGGTCCAGCTGTCGGCCGCCACGCCGAAAAGATCGACGGTGGTGGCGCCGCCGCCGGTCTTGGCGTACAGTTTCAAGGTTGCCGAGGAAATAGTACCGTTGACGCCGCTCAAGCTGAACTTGAGGTAGATGTGCCGGTCGTTGGTGGTGCCGGAGGCATTCTTGGTCAGCAGGTCGGCACTGGCGCCGAAGTTCGTGGTCGCGGAACCGCCCTCCACATACGCGTCGGCGGCCGGCGGCAGTGAAAAGGTAGCCGCCTGGGACGCGGTACCAATATCCAGCAGCAACAGGACTGCCAGCATCCCTAAGGTAAGCTTCTTGATCTTGCCCAAGCTCTTCACCCCTCTCATTGATCCGGAGATACCCCATTGACAACGCCTACGGATCTAAGATCGTCTCCCCGATCCCACCCCCCGGTGACGCTATTCGATGGCGGCGATAGACAAACGAACTCTCTTGCGTAACATCAATACTATGTTTATATGGAAGCTCCTTTCATCGCTCCGCTACATCTTGCGCATTTTCTTGCGTTTACTTGCGTCAGATTCTTCCAGTATTCTCTCTTGCTCAGGTGTGACGGCGGCCTACACCTAGACAGGCCCGGTGTAACGGCGCGGACGATCCTAGTCGAGTCGCGCTTGTCAAAGCAAAGACAGCCGCACACGACGCGGGGACCTTCGCCGCGCTCGGGCTCTGGGGCCGCCGCCTCCAGCCACGGACCGACGCGCGCTGAGCAAGGTCTTGCGCGATCGATCCCATCGTCATGCAAATCTCTCTTGAACCCGGGTCCATGATTGCCATACAATTAACCATATACGCTTTGATTCGCCAATGTTATTAGGAAGGACTGGTTGCGAGTGTCACAGAAGACCTGGAACATCGCCCTGGTGGGCTGCGGGGGCATGGCGGCCAACTACCGCCATCGTTATACACAGATCCCGGCTGCCCGTCTAGCTTTGTTGATCGACGTCATCCCGGAAACCGCCCGGGAAGCCGCGGCGCAACTGGACGTCGCGCATTGGAGCACCGACTTCGCGGAGGCGCTCGCGCCCGGGATCGACATCGTGGATATAAGCACCCCAAACCATCTCCATGCCGAACAAGCTGTCGCCGCGCTAAAGGCCGGCAAGCACGTGCTGCTGCAAAAGCCCATCGCGCCCACGGTCGCGGAAGCGGAGGCCATCGTCGAGACCGCCAAGGAGACCGGCTTGCAGGCCGGCATGTACATGAGCTTCTTCGACCACCCCCTGTTCTACGAGCTCAAGAAGCTGATTGAGGGCGGTTTCCTGGGCAGGATCTCGGCGGTCCACTGCCGCGCCGCGCATCGTGGCGGGCTGACGATGAAGGAAGGCAACTGGCGCCAATCGGCACAAAAAACAGGGGGCGGCTCCTTCATCCAGTTGGCCGTCCACCCCCTCGACATGGCGCAATGGCTGCTCGACGAGAGGATCGTCCGGGTCGCGGCCTTCAGCAAGAACATGTTCTGTCCGAACGTCGGCGGTGACGATCTCACCGCCGTGTCATGCGAATTTGCCGGTGGCATACTCGCCACGCTCACCTCGGCCTATTGCGCCGACCAATTTGTCCTGGCCGTCTACGGTACCAAGGGCTATTTCAACGTCCTGTCCGATACGAGCCTGATAATCATGATGGACGAGCCTTATACGGGAGAGCTAATCCGTTACGAGCGACCGGGCGAGGCGGTGACGCTGGAAACCGGCCTCACCGGCCGCGATCTCTTCCACCGGGACAACCCATACGACCAGCACATCGCCTTTGTCAAGGCGATACAGGCGGGCAAGCCCGCGCCAATTCCGGCCGAGGTTGGCCTCTACGACCTAAAGGTCGTGGCGGCGGTCTATGAGTCGGCCCGTGAGCGGCGTTTTGTGGAGATAATCTAGCTGGAAGCATTGTTATGTTTGGGTGGGACGATATGCGCATCGCACAGGAAATTATCCTCGACGGCTTCTGGGAAGCGGGTACCGACCGCCGCTACGACCGCGCCGTCCGTGTACCGGGCCTGGCCGGCGATCCGCGAAAAATGCAGGATGGCACGCTCTGGTACAGACGCCGGGTTTCCCTGCCGCCGGGCGGCTGGACGCATGCAACCTTGATTCTGAACGGCGCGCGCTTCTGTCCCGCGGTCCACATCAACGGCCGCCTTGTCTCCGCCTGCCCGGGCGGCATGACGGTCACGACCCATCTGTTGCGGCATGAGGATGTACGCCCCGGCGGCGAGATTTCCCTCGAGATCGCCCTTAAGTCATTGCGCGACGTCGACCCTGGCGATGCCTCGCGGATCCCCGAGGCGGATCTCTGGCGCAGTAACATCTCTTCCTGCCTTTGGGACACCGTCCGCCTGCGCGTTCACGGCCCCGCCCGGCTTACCAGGATCATTCCTTTTCCCAGCGTGGAAGATGCGCGCCTGGATCTGCGGTTCGCGTACGAGGATCTGACGGAGTCCACCGGTGAACGGCGTGTTCTGGCGCAACTCCTCGATCGCGGCGGCAGACGGCTGTCATCCGCCGAGACGGACTGTGTCGACGGCCGTGGCCTTCTCCGCCTCGGCTTGCACGGCGAGGTCAAGCCATGGAGCCCGGAGGAGCCGCATTGCCACCGCCTGCGGGTCACACTGTCGGATGCCGAAGGCCTCCTGGATGTTCAGGAGATGAACTTCGGCCTTAAGGACTTCAGGGTTGACGGCCTGGGATTCCGCCTAAACGGTTCCCCTTTCCGCCTCCGGGCCGGCACGGTGGTCTGGCATCGCTGGCTCCGCGACCCCGAAGCCCGGGAGCTGGCCTTCGATACGGAATGGTTCGCGCGCAACATCGTGTTGAGGCTCAAAAGCCACGGCGCCAACGGCCTCCGCTTCCACCTGGGCACCCCGCCCGAGGCCTTTCTGGATCTTTGCGACCGCCACGGCCTGCTCGTGCAGGCGGAATGGCTTTTTTTCCACGGTATGAAAGCCACGCGCGCGAGCCTTCTCGCGCAATGGCGTTCCTGGCTCGATCTCTGCCTGCGCCACCCATCGGTCTGCCTGATCCACCCTTGGAACGAGACGGCGGAGAGTGAACTCGCGCTAGCCCAGGAGGCCGTTGAGGCGCTTGCGCCGGAATACCCTCCGCTCGTCATCTCCCATCGGGATGTCATCCATATTCACAAGTACTGGTGGAGCCTGTTCGAGAACGTGGGGCTGTATTACGACAGCGCCTCCCAGTTCCCCAAACCGATCGTGGCCGATGAGTTCGGCGGCAATTACCTGGACGGCGCGGGGGATCCGGGCGGCTACCCGACCGTGCGGGAGACCTTCCTGCGCTTCCTGGGCCGCGCGCACGACAAGCAACTCCGCCTGGAACTGCAGACCGAGGCGAACACGCAGATCGCAGAGTACTGGCGCCGCCTCGGGGCGGCGGGGTTTTCTCCCTTTTGTGCCTTGGGCAGCCCGGAGGATGGGAACCACCATTTCCTCGGACCGTTGCGCGAAGCGATGCCCAAGCCGGTCTGGGCCGGACTGACCGCGGCTTACTCCCCGCTCAGTTGCAGCCTGGAAGTCTGGGACCGTGATTTCGTCCCCGGCCAGCGCGTGACGCTTCCGCTCCATCTCATGAATGATACGGACGCGGACGCCGACCTGGCCGCCCTTGTGACGATCACCCCGGAGTACGATCCCTCTCCGGTCCAAGCGGCCATGGCGGTCGAAGCGCATGTGGAGGCGCACTCCATGCGGAAACGCGAGGTCAGCCTCACCCTGCCGGCAAGCGCGGGCAGATGGCGGTTTCGCGCCACCCTGCAAAACCCTCCGGCAACCGTAAGTCACCCCGTTGAATCATCCTGGCGCTTCCGCACCATCGCGATTGAGGTCCCGCCCGCCCTGCGCGACAAAGTCATCGGCGTGCCGGACGGCGAGCCGGAGCTAAGAGATTTCCTCTCGGCCAGCGGCTTGGCCGGGTGCGATCTGGACGATCCACGCGCCGGGATCTTGCTGACCTCCGCCGCCTCCTGGGAACGGCTCCAATGCGATCGTGGCTTCGTGGATCTTCTGGGCCGGAGGATTAATGAGGGATGTTCCTTGCTCATGCTGGACGTCGGCCCGGCGCCGCTGGGCCAAGGGTACGCGGGCGGGCTCGGGCCGTTGCAGGGACGGAGATCGGTGGCCGATCCGCAGACGTGGGAAGCGGGCCTCTTTCACGGTGTGCGTTTGGCCTTCCGTGAACTCCCCGAGCCGGAGAGCTGTATCCATCCCGCCGCGGAGAACGACGATCTGTGGGAGGGCCTGGATCGCCAGTACACCTGGCTGTGGAATGGGTACCGGGGGGGCTTAATCGCGCCGGCCGCGGAGATGGAACCCGGGGGAATGTCCCGGGCCGCCTTTCTGGCGCTCTGGACCGGCCGGGGAGCGGATCCCGCCCTCATCCAGGGGGGGAAGGGGTACTACGCTTACGAACTGGCCGGTTTTCACGCCTTTTCCCGGGAACGCGGCGATGAGACGGAGCGGGCGCTCCGCGCCAGGGTGAGGTTTCTCGTCGAGGACGCGCCAGCCCTGGCCGTCTCGATCGATCCCGAGGCGCCGATCAAAGTCAGCGACCTTTGCCGCCTATACGCCGCAAGCGCCCACGGCAAAGCCGCCGCCCTGATCCCCCTGGCCAACTGCGGCAAGGGTTTGACGCGCGTCCCGGTGGTGAGGATCGATTTCGCGCCAGGCATGGGCCGGCTGATCGTCTCGCAGCTTTTGACCGGGGGACGGCTGGCGCCGGGTTATGGCCAGGAAGGCCTCTATGGCGTGCGGTATGATCCGGCGGCGGCGCAGTTCGTGCTGAATATGGTGAAACAGTGCGTCTTACCGCTACCAGGTTGACTCGGGACAAAGGTCAAAGAGGCCGCCCGGGTGGCGCGCCCGCACGGCCTCCCGGGTCGGTAAACCGGATCGTCTAGTCCGCCAGCGTTACATATGCCCACCCGGCGATCTTGCCGTGGCCCCATACACCCTGATCGCCGGAGAACTCGCTGCCTTAGACGCTGTCCTGGAACTTCAGAATCCATAGATCGTCGCCGTCGGCCTTCCATTAGGCGCCGAACTGCGTGGCCCAGATATTCTGCAGTATATTGGTGCACCTGAAGATCGCCTGGTTATCGACCTGATAGATGGACATGCCCATGCGGTTCAGGATCCGCCCGGCCATAATCCACCCCTGCTGGCCCCAGTGATAGTCGGTATTGCAGACCGGCGGGTTGGAGAACGAACCGTTGCGCCGCTGGTCGTCGGGGATGACGCCGTTGATGTTCATACCGTTCTTGGAGGTATAGCCGGCTAGGGCAATATGCCAAAGCAAGGGGTCGCCCCGCGTATCGCGAGACAACCCCTCCGTTGATGGATCGACGGATGGATCCAGCCTGATAGACCTAGTCCGCCAAGGTCACGTAAGCCCAGCCCGCGCACTTGCCTTTGCGCCAGACATCGGTGTGGGTGGCTGAATAGTTGGTACCGTAGGCGCTGTCCTGGAACTTCAGCATCCACAGATCATCGCCGTCCGGTATCCATTGAGAGCCGAAGGCCGGCGCCCAGACATCCATGAAGATCTGGGTGGCCCGGAGGATCGCCTGATTGTCGACCTGGTAGATCGACATGCCGGCCCGGTCGAGAATACGCGCGGCCATGATGACGCCCTGCTGCACTTCCCAGTGATAGTCTGTGCTGACGGCGGGCGGCGGGTTGGAGAAAGAGCCGTTACGCCGCATGTCATCCGGGATGACGCCGTCGATATTCAGACCCTGCTTCACCGAACCCTGCGGGTTGATGAAACGGGGATTGGCCGGATCAACATGCCAAGTCAGGTCGGCGCCATAGGACGCCGGCGCGGGTTTGGGTCCGGTGACCAACTGCACCCAGTAGTCGCGGATGGCCCGCAGATTGGCGGTATCGTTGAGATACCGGTAGATGGCGCAGAGCGAGCCAAAGCCCATGCTGCCCCAGTTGTTCGGACGCGCTTCGAACATGGATCGCATGGTCCGGCCGTCGGAGGCCACGTAGACCTCGGCCATGTTCCGGAGCCAGGTCTCGAAGTCCGGGGTGCGATAACCGACCAGATCGGCCGCCATCGCATACGCGCCGGTCTCGCGCGCCCAGGCCAAGGTGCGGTCAGCCGGTTTACCGCCTTGGACAAGCCGTTCACACGCGGCAACGACCTTGTCTTTATAGCTCTGGATACCCGTCCTCGCGTAGACGATACCCGCCGCAAGCATCTGCACGTTGTTATCGCTGTCCTGGTTGGAGACGGTCGCGGCATTGGGATCGGCCAGATCGGCGGCAGCCAAAACCTCGATCCAGCCCGGACCCTCCATCGGCACGGTCGCCAGCTCGGCCGCTGAACTCCAGATTCCGGCCTTGCCCGGCGGATTGCTGGGCGTAGGCGACGGTGTCGCCGGAGGCGGGGTTACGGTGGGTGTCGGTGTCGGCGTCGGGCTCGGCGACGCGGGCAAGGGGGCGAAGACCCTGAATTCGTTGACGCTCGCGTAAGTCCCGGCATAGCCGTAGGCGCCGGTCACGGTCAACTTGACGTACATGGCGCTGACCGGGGTAAAGGTGTCTGCAAGCACCGATCCGCCCTGGGTGTTGGCGGTCTTGTCGACCACCAGCGTGTAACTCTTGCCGTTGTTCGAGATCTCGATCTTGTACTGATATGCGCGATCCAGATACGGCGCGATCTCGGTCCGGCCGATGGTGGCCGCCGTGCCTAGGTTGACCTGGATCCACTGCGGGAACGGACTGGCTTCCCAGCGTGTCAGCAGATCACCGTCCACGGCCTTACCAGCTTCAAAGCCCACGATCTGGCTCGAACAGGTAACCGCCTTGTTCAAAGCCAGGTTCCCGGTGGGATCGGGCGTC
>JBLNCE010000164.1:0-28158 GCA_050260415.1 Bacteroidota bacterium
GATACAGATACAGATCCCGATACAGATCCCGATCTCGGTTTTGTCCGGGCCTATCGGATTTGCCAAGCGTAACCCGATCATAGCACGGGTTGGACGAGGCGGCAAGTTAAGACGCCTGGATCTATGCAAGTCCAGTTTTAGCAGGAATATGTTGCATTCTGCCGAAATTAGGCCAAATATCCACAAAGGTAATTTAGGAGGTAGGTTGACCTTGGCAGAACGCCGCTTGACCAGCCTGCTGCTTGCGATGATCATCCTCACGCTCGCGCTGGCGACCGCCATTACCCGGGCGGAAGACAACCCCCTTGCCCAGGCGGATGAGCTATACGCAAAGCGTTATGACCGGGCGAACGTACAAAAGGCCGTCAATCTCGTCGCCAAGTACCTGGAAAAGCAAGCCAACGATTACGGCGCGCTCTGGCGCATGGCACGGCTGCATTGGTTCCTCGGCGACCGGGCGGAGAAGAAGGAAAAGCTGCCGCTCTTTGAGAAGGGACGGGGCTACGCGGAAGCGGCCGTCAAGGCCAACGAGAAGGGCCTTGAGGGGCATTACTGGTTTGCTTCCCTCATCGGTTGCGTCGGCCAGGAAAGAGGCATTCTCAACAGCCTCTTTATGGTTACGCCCATGAAACGGGAACTGGAAGCCTGTCTAGCCATTGACCCGAAATACGCGGACGCGCACGATGTCATGGCGCAGCTATTGTGGAAAGTACCGGGGTTCGCCGGCGGCAACACAAGGAAGGCCCAGGAAGAGGCCGAGCTGGCGGTGACCTATGACCCCTACGCCACCGCCAACTGGCTCCACTACGGCCAGATTGCCGCGGCGAACAAGGATTACAAGACGGCCCGCATGGCGTGGCAGAAATGCCTTACGCTGCCGGACGACCCGGAGGATCCCGAGGGAAGCCAGATTGACAAGAAGGCGGCCAAGGAAGAATTGAAGAAGATCGAGGGGAAATAGCCGTAGGCACCATTCCCCGCGCGGCCCCTTCCCCCGTGAAAAACAGGGGGAGGGGGCCAATTGTCATTCTGCCATGCCGCCTTGAAGCGGTTTCGTACGAATCGAGCGCCGCGCCGCAGTTGTGACACGCTTCCGCGCACCAATTTGAATGCTTCCGCATCCGCAAGTCCCTCGTTTTTCCCCGATCTGGAAGCCACCAGGTACATGAACGGACAACTTGCCCCACCGGCTGCCTGGACAAAAGGCGATACCCTCGGTCTGGCCTGCCCTGTCGCGCCGCGTCTCCCTGCAGATGCTTCCCCGGCGAATGAGGCCCGGCAAGGCGAGCGGGCGCCGCGGTATAAGATCCCGTCCATACTCTCTTTCCCTTCCTAATTTGAATCCGGCCCGGATCTCGAACGGCCCTCATGAAAGACGGGCATATTAGGACTGACTGCGAAGGAGCGTGGAGGAGACGGGGAGAGGGGGCGTAGAGGAGATATGGCGGTAAAGGCATTGGCAAGTCTGTCCAGAGAGGTTCGGCGACGTGAATCGCAGCCGGCACAGGGCGGGAAGGATGAAACAGGCGGCGGTAGTCATGGTATATAATGGAATAGTATGCAGGAATTCATCTTTATACGTAGAATGAATTAGTGGGGGGCGACCATGGACAAGACACGCGTGATGGTCTGGGGACTTGGGGCCATGGGAGGCGGTATCGTCCGACTGGCGGCGGCCAAACCCGGTTTGGCCGTGGTGGCCGGGGTCGACCGCGATCCCGCCAAGCTGGGCTTGGATCTCGGTCTAGCCGTGGAAGGACCGGCCCTCGGGGTCAAGGTCGAGGAAGACCCGGCGCAGGCGTTGGCGCGCGCGAAACCCGACCTCGTCGTCATCGCCACCGATTCCTTCCTCCGCACGGTGGCGCCCCAGATCGAGTCGGCGGTCGGCGCCGGCGGCAACGTAATCTGTATCGCCGAGGAGATGGCCTACCCGTGGATCGTGGACGCCGGGGAGGCCGACCGGCTGGACCGTCTGGCAAAGGCGCGCGGCGTGACCGTGCTCGGGACGGGGATCAATCCTGGTTTCGTCCTCGATACGCTGATTATCGCCCTAACCGGAGTCTGCCACGGGATCGAAAGAATCCGCGCGGTCCGAATCAATGACCTGTCACCCTTCGGGCCTACGGTCATGCGGACGCAGGGCGTGGGCGTGTCGCCGGAGGAGTTTGACGCCGGCCTGGCCTCGGGAGCGATCGTGGGCCATATCGGCTTTCAGCAATCAGCCGCCATGATTGCCGCCGCCTTGGGCTGGCGGCTCGACCGGGTGGATGAGGTCCGCGAGCCGATCGTTTCCAGGGTGCGCCGGCAGACACGCTACGTGACGGTCGAACCGGGCCGAGTCGCGGGGTGCAGGCATCTCGCCCACGGTTACCGGGGCGATCAACTGGTGCTGGAACTGGAGCACCCGCAGCAGGTGTTGCCGGCCGCCGAAGGCATCGAGACCGGGGACTATATCACCATCACCGGCACCCCGCCCGTGAACCTCGCGATCAAACCGGAGATCCCCGGCGGGATCGGGACGATCGGCGTGGCGGTCAATATGATCCCGATCGTCATGGCGGCGCGGCCCGGTTTGGTCAGCATGAAGGACCTGCCGGTGCCGGCGCTCTTGGGCGCTGGGGTGGGCGGGTGAAGGGGTAAGTGGAGGAGAACGGGAGTAGAGGAGACTAAAGGCAATGGGCAAGCTTGTTCACTGTAGCTTAAGCGAAGGTGGAAGGCAAAAGGCAAGAGTTATGAGCATAGTAAGGTCTGAGTTAGGGGGTTATGGGCCGTGCAGGAGATCCCCGCCGGAACCTGGGTGACGATCGAACGGATCGTGCTGGCGCCCGGCCACAGGGCGCCGGGGCTGCCGCCGGAGACCGCGTCGGTGCCGCTCACGGCCATGGTCAAGGGTTTCCTTGTCGCGCCGGCCGCGCTCGCGGGGTCGGCGCGGGTACGTACGGCGGCTGGCCGCGAGGTAGAGGGGATCCTGCGGGAGGCCAACCCCCCCTACCGGCACGGATTCGGCGAACTCGTGCCGGAGATCATGACCGTCGGCGAGGAAGCCCGGAAGCGGTTGGGGGAGTGAGCCATGGACCGTTCCTATGAGGCCGTCATGGGGCGGCGGCGCGAGATCATGCGCGCCGCCGTCGGACTGGACTACGGCCGGTTCGCGGTAAGCCCGGTGGCCTTTGCCTACGAGGAAATGATGCGGGCGGTAGGTCTGGATCTGCCCGGGGTGGCGGCGGTCCAGGCCGAGACCGGGGTGGGGCGGACGCCCCTGCTCGAACTCAAGAACCTGACCGCGCTGGTCAGGTCCTATGCCCGGCCCGGCTTTGGCGCCAGGATCTTGGTCAAGGACGAGGCGGCCAACCCCTCCGGAAGCTTCAAGGCCCGCCGTGCTTCCCTCTCGGTCCATCAGGCGGCCAAGGCCGGCTATGCCGGCGTGATTGCCGCGACGAGCGGCAACTACGGCGCGGCCGTGGCCTCGCAGGCCGCCATGCGCAACCTGCGCTGCATCATCGTGCAGGAAGCATTTGACAGCCAAGGCGTGGGCCAGCCGGAGATCCTCGAAAAGGGCCGTGCTTGCGAGGCTTACGGCGCCGAGGTCTGGCAATTGACGGTGGGTCCGGAGCTTTTCTACTTCTTCCTCCTGCTCCTGGAAGAGACGGGCTACTTTAACGCCTCGCTCTATACGCCGTACAGCGTGGCGGGCATTGAGACCCTGGGTTATGAAGTAGGCCGCGAAACGCTGGCCAAGTACGGCCGTGAACCGAAGATAGTGGCGGTCACGCATGCCGGAGGCGGCAACGTGACCGGCACCGCCCGCGGCCTTCGCCTGGCCGGGTGCCGGCGTACTCAGGTGGTGGGGGTCAGCGTTGATCTGCGTGGGCTGCACATGGCCAGCGACCGGGACTTCAACCGCAAGTCCTTTACCACCGGGCACAGCGGGTTTGGTCTCCCTTTCCTCACGCGCCCGGACCGGGCCGACGTGCCGCGCAACGCGGCGCGCGCCCTGCGCTATCTGGATCGTTACCTCCTGGTGACGCAGGGGGAGGTCTTCTACGCCACCGAACTCCTGGCCAAACTGGAGGGACTGGAGCGAGGACCGGCGGGCAACACGTCCCTGGCGGCGGCGTTGGCCCTCGCGGCGGAATTACCGGCCGAGGAGATCGTGGTGGTGCAGGAGACGGAGTATACCGGCGCGGGCAAGCATCACTTGGCCCAGCTATCCTTCGCCCGCGGCCGGGGGATCGAGATCGTCCGCGGCGATCCGCGGTTGAACGAGCCAGGCCGCCGGATCGTCATTCCCGAGAAGCCGGAGCAGTTGCATGTCGAGGAGGTCGACCTCGGGCAGGTCCGCCTTTCATACCTCAGACACCTGCGCGCGGAGCACCCGGGATATACCTTGACCGAAGCGGATCTAAAGTATCTGGCGGAGGAGACGCGGGCACAGCCGGATGAGATATTGCGGGTCTGGGCTGGAGCCCGCATATGAACGGGGAAAAGCGAGATGCGCCGCTTCGCTCGGCATAACTGAAAGGAGCCGTCAAGTATGCCCCGTGAGGACGATTATCCCGTGCGCCGGCAGCACCTGGCCGGTCTGAGCGATGAGGAACTAAAGGAACGCTTCTGGCGCCTGGCCGAGGAATTGGTCGCTCCCCTGGTGGAGTTGGCCCGCACGCATACCACTCCCTCCCTCGAACGCTCGGTGTTGTTGCGGATGAGTTTCTCCTCCCTCGAGGCCGGGGCGATCGTGACGCGATGCATGGAACGAGGCATCCTGGGCAAGGGAGCGGGTGCGGTGGTCTGGCGATACGCACAGGCCAAGGGCATACCGATCCTTGAGTCCGGCCGCATGCTTGCCGATGGGCGGGGCTGGGATGAGGTCATGGAGGTGGTGGGTCGTGTCCCTGCAACCAAATGAGCCGCTGGATGTCGAAGCCGTCCTGAAGGACCTCGAGCATTATCGGCCGCGGCGCCGCGGTTGGCATTGGCGCGAGCGGATGCCCGAGGGGACTAGGATCGGGCCCTTCCCGTACTACCAGGTTTCGGCGCCGCTCGCGCGGAGCCTCCCGTTGCCCGCGGCCAGGTACTTCGGGGAGATCGACCCCCAGCCGGACTGCACCATCACCACGGAGATCGCCTCCGGACGTTTCGAGGACGATATACGGCGCATGCGCATGGCGGCCTGGCACGGGGCTGACCACATGATGGTCATCCGTACCACGGGACAGAGCCATATCGACGGACTCATGGAAGGCACGCCCGAAGGCGTCGGCGGAATCCCCATCACCCGCAAGCAACTGCGGGCGACCCGCAAGGCGCTCGATCTGATCGAGGATGAGGTTGGGCGCCCCATCAATCTGCATTCGTATGTTAGCGGTTTGGCCGGCCCGGAGATCGCGGTCCTCTTTGCGGAGGAAGGCGTCAACGGCGCCCATCAGGACCCGCAGTACAACGTGCTCTATCGCAACGTGAATATGGTGCGCTCCTTCGTCGATGCCGCCGAGGCAAAAAAGGTCATGACCTGGGCGGGGATGGTCCAGATCGACGGCGCGCACAACGCCAACGCCACCGCCCGCGATGCCTGGAAGGTCATGCCGGAACTCATGGTGCAGCACGCCCTCAACTGCGCGTATTCGGTGGCGGTCGGCATGCCGCGCGACCGCATCTGCCTTTCGACGGTGCCGCCGGTCGTGCCGCCCCTGCCCAACATGCGGCTGGACCTGCCGTACGCCGTGGCGTTGCGGGATTTCTTCGCGAGCTATCGCATGCGGGCGCAGATGCATACCAAGTACATCGGCAGTTCGACCAGGGAAGCCACGGCCACCCATGTTCTCAACCTCATGCTGTCGCGTCTGACATCCGCCGACATACAGAGCACCATTACGCCCGATGAGGGACGCAACGTACCCTGGCACTATAACAACATCCACGCGGTCAACACCGCCCGCCAGGTACTAACCGGACTGGACGGCCTCGGCCGGGTCGTGGCGCTCAGACCGGACGGCGAGTTGCCCGCCAGGGTGCGGGAACTCAAGGAACGCGCCGTCCTCTTCCTTGAGGAAATGCTCGCGCTGGGGGGCTACTTCAAAGCGGTGGAGGAAGCTTTCTTCGTTGATTCCGGCTTCTACCCGGAAGGGGCGGGAGACGGTATCGCCAGGCTGATGGAGGGCGGTGTGGGAGCCGGAACGGTCGTTCCCCGCGACCCGGATTATTTCGCCCCCGTATGCGCGCACTTTGGGCAGAACAACCTGCCGCAAACGGCCGTGAATCCATGCGAGCTGATCGACGGCTGTACGCTGTGCCGTCCAGAGAAGATTGTCTACCTCGATGAATTGGACGAGGAGGATAACGTGCATCGGCGCCTGGCGTCAAGGGCGGCGGCGCGGCGGCATGAACTCATCCGGCCGGAGGTGCAGTGGGCTGGCGACGGCTATCTCACCGCCGCCATGTTCCTGCCGGCGCCGTCCGGGATGGCCGAGGCCGCGGCCCTAGAAATCGGGCGGCGGATGAACCTGGAGGATGTGGAAGTTATCCATACCGAGGTCATGCATCCAGCCGAGGGCACGCTGGTCGAGATCAAGGGCAGGGTACCGTTTGCGGTGGCAAGAGGGGAACTGGCCGTGCCTGCCAAAGCCTCGCTCCTCGAACCGGCCGAGATCCGCGCCGCGCTCAAAGAACGGCCTTTCCGCCTGGTGGCGGCGACCGTGGGCGAGGATGAACACTCCGTGGGAATGCGGGAAATCCTTGACATCAAGCACGGCGGTCTGGAGGGTTTCGGGTTCAAGGCCCTTTACCTCGGGACTTCAGTACCGCTCGCCAAGACGATCGATGCGGCCATCGAGTTTGACGCCGAGGCGATCCTCGTCTCCACCATCATCTCACACGCGGACATCCATCGCCAGAACATGCGTCGCCTCCACCAATTATGCGTCGAAAAGGGCGTCCGGGAACAGTTTGTCCTGGTGGCGGGCGGGCCGCAGGTAACGGAAGAAATGGCGCGGATGGAGGGGCTGGACGGCGGTTTCGGCCGGGGCACGAAAGGGATCGAGGTCGCGAGTTTCCTCGTGCGCAAGCGATGCGGCCGGCGAAATGGGGCAAGTGAATGACCACGGGGTCGCAAGGGTTAACCCTGATCGCGGAGATCGGCAGCACGACGACGATTGTCAACGCCTTTACCGGTCTGGACGGCCCGCAGCCATCCCTGGTCGGCCAGGGGCAGGCATTGACCACGGTGGATCAAGGCGACGTGCGGATTGGTCTCGCGGAAGCCAGAGCGGCGCTGGAGCGGCAAGTGGGACCGATCGGCGGGGCGGAGGTCCTGGCCACGAGCAGCGCGGCGGGCGGATTGTCCGTGACCGTGCACGGTTTGGTCTATGATATGACCGTGCGGGCCGCCCGCGAGGCGGCGCTGGGGGCCGGGGCGGTCGTGCGGCTCGTGACGGCGGGTCTGCTCGAGGAGGAGGATCTCGGCCAGATCGAAGCCATCGCGCCGCGGCTGATCGTTCTTGCGGGCGGCCTCGATTACGGCGAAGAGCGGACCGTCCTCGAAAACGCGCGTCGTTTGGCCCGCCTGGGTTGTCGCGCTCCCGTCGTCTACGCGGGAAACGTGGCTTTACAGCGCAGGGTGGCAGCCCTTTTCGCCTCCGCCGGGCGCGAGGTGCATCTCCTGCCCAACGTATACCCGAGCATCGATCAGTTGGTGGTGGACCCCGCCCGCGCCGTATTGCACCGCGTATTCGAGGAGCAGATCACCAGGGCGCCCGGGATGGACCATGTCAAAGAAATGGTTGGAGGGCGCATCATGCCTACGCCAGGCGCGGTCATGCTGGCCGCCGCGGCTCTCTATGAGGAGATCGGCGATCTGGTCGTGGTGGACGTCGGCGGGGCCACGACGGATGTACACTCGGTGACCGAAGGTTCGGCCAGTCTGCGCCATTGCTCGGTGGAGCCGGAACCCTTGGCGAAGCGGACCGTCGAGGGCGACCTCGGCGTCTTTCGTAACGCGCCGCAGATTGCGGCCATGCTCGATCTGGACACCCTCCCTCCCGCCCTGCCGGAGACGGGGAAAGAAGTCAAGCTGGCCCTGAAGTATACGGAGACGGCGGTCAGGGAGGCGGTCATGCGGCATGTGGGCAGGCTTAGACATATCTTTACGCCCACGGGCAGGGTCGAGGTGATCGTCGGCCGCGACCTGACCGCCGTGGGATGGGTCATCGGCACGGGCGGAGCGCTGACCAGATTATCCGATGGCGCAGCGATACTGGCCGGAGTCAGGCGGCGCAGGGGTGAGCAACTCCTCCTCCCGGAGCACCCGAAAGTGGCTCTGGACAGGGATTACGTCATGTCGGCCTGCGGCGCCATGCTGGAACGCTGGCCAAAGGCGGCGATGGCGCTCTTGCGGAAGAGCTTGGGGGTTTAATTCCATGCCTAATCCGCGCTTGATCGTGGCGCTCGAGGCAATCGCCGCCAACTCCGCCGAGGTGGTGCGCCGGGCGCACGCGCGCGGAGTTGCCGTCGCGGGCGTCACCAAGGTTTGTTGCGGAGCGCCGCCGGTCGCCGAGGCCATGCTCTCGGGTGGAGTCGATATGCTCGCCGATTCCCGGCTGGAAAATCTGGCGAGGCTTCGCCGGGCGGGTTTCGATCGGGTGCCGCTCATGCTGCTGCGCCTGCCGATGCTCAGCAGGATCGCGGAAGCGGTCTCCCTGTCCGATGTGATCCTGGTCTCGGAGTTGGCGGCCATGCGGCGTCTGGGGCTGGCCGCAAGAGGCCGACCAGTGCAGGCCGTGCTCATGGTGGACCTCGGCGATCTGCGCGAGGGTCTCTGGCCGGACCAGGTAGTCCAGACGGCCGCGGCGGCCGCCAAGTTGGAGGGACTGGCCTTGGCCGGGCTTGGTACGAACCTGACGTGCTACGGGGGGATCAAGCCTACGCCGGCCAATCTCGGGCAACTGGTGGCATTGGCCGCGGAAGCGCGCCGGGCTACCGGCCTTGACCTGGCGATTGTCTCCGGCGGTAATACGAGTTCGCTGCCGTTATTGTGGGAAGGGAGCTTGCCGCAGGGTGTCACGCATCTCCGCGTCGGTGAGGGCATCATGCTGGGGGTGGAGACGATTGCGCGCCGGCCGTTGCCCGGCTTGAGACAGGATGCCTTTCGCCTGGTGGCCGAGGTGATCGAGGTGCAGAAGAAACCGTCGGTGCCCCTGGGCGAGATCTCGCAGGATGCATTCGGCCATACGCCGCATTTCGCGGATCGGGGCTGGGAAAAGCGCGCCATTCTGGCCATTGGTCGCCAGGATTGCATTCCCGAAGGGTTGCTGCCGTTACGGGAGGGCCTCAGGGTGCTCGGCGGCAGTTCGGATCATCTGCTCCTCTCCGACCAGGCCGGTCTCGGCGTCGGGGAAGAAGTCGAATTCTCTCTCTCGTATGGCGCCCTCTTGGCCGCCATGACGTCGCCGTATGTGCATAAAGAATTCCTCCCGAATCCGTGACCGCCGATCTGTACCAGGCAAAACACGGCCGCAAGCGCTCGTGTTTTGCCTGGTGCGCCAATGATATCGCGGATTCATACCGGCATAATTGGTTATTGTTGGAGGTTTGACGTGGTCAAACGCGTGGTCGTCGCCCTGGGTGGGAACGCTATCCTAAAGCCGGGGCAGAGGGGGACGATCGGCGAACAGCGGGAGAATGTGGCGCGGGCCGGGGCACAGATCGCCTCCATGCTCCGATCCGGTCTTGACGTGGTCATCACGCATGGAAACGGCCCGCAGATCGGGAACATACTCCGCCAGAACGAGGAAACCCGCCGCCTCGTGCCGCCGATGCCGTTGGACGTCTGCGGCGCGCAGAGCCAGGGTATGATCGGCTATCTCTTGCAACAGGCGCTCAGCAATGCCTTAGCGGCATGGGAGATACCGCGGCGAGTGGTTACCATTCTCACCCAGGTCGTGGTGGACAGGGACGATCCCGCGTTCAGCAATCCCACCAAGCCGATCGGCACTTTCTATACCGAGGCCGAGGCGCGGGCGCTCTCGCGGGAAAAAGGCTTCATGATGCGCGAGGATGCGGGACGGGGTTGGCGCCGGGTGGTTGCCTCGCCAACGCCTTTGGAGATCGTCGAGTCGGGACCTGATCCGCCGTCTCGTGCAGGCGGGAGCCGTGGTCATCGCGGCGGGCGGCGGCGGTGTACCCGTCTTTCGGACGCCGGGAGGCTTCGTCGGAGTCGAGGCGGTGATAGACAAGGACCTGGCCGCGGCGTGCCTTGCGGCGGAGGTCAAAGCACAGGCGTTATTGATCCTGACCGATGTATCAAGGATCTGCCTCGACTTCCACCGGCCCGATCAACGTGAAGTGGCGGCCCTGCGCGTCTCCGAGGCGCGGCATTATCTGGCCGAAGGCCAGTTTCACGCGGGGAGCATGGGGCCCAAGGTCGAGGCGGCCGTCAGGTTCTTGGAAGCCGGCGGCGAGTATGCGGTCATAGGCTCCCTGGATGAAGCGGATCGCGTTTGGGCGGGTGAGGCGGGGACGGTAATACGGGTGTAGATTAGGCATGAGGCAAGAAGGCGAGAGGCATGAGGCATGAGGGCAAGAGGCAAAAGGCAAAAGGGCAAAAGGCGGGAGGTATGAGGTAAAAGACAAGAGGCGGGAAGCATGAGGCAAGAGGCATGAGGGGCGGAAGGCAGCAGGAAAAGGTAGGGGGCAAATCGTTGGATAGGCAAGCGTAAGCCGCCGGTCTCTTGTAGGGGCGGGGCATCCGGCTTCGTAGCCGTCCTGACTGCTGCGGCGGAGTAGGCTGCCTCGCCCGACTTGGATCCTGTTGCCGGCCTGTGTCAATCATTATACAACAATGCATAAAAATGGACAGTCCGGCCGGGTTTTCCGGCCGAGGAAGAGAGGGTCAACAAGATGTCGAGAACGAGAGTGTTGATTATGGGTGCGGCGGGACGCGACTTTCACAACTTCAATGTATTCTTCCGCGAAAAGCCGGAGTACGAGGTGGTTGCCTTTACCGCCACCCAGATCCCGGATATCGCCGGGCGGCTCTATCCGGCCTCGCTGGCCGGTCCCCATTATCCGCAAGGCATCCCCATCCATCCCGAGATCGATCTGGAACGGATCCTGACCGAACACCCGGTCGATCAGGTGGTCTTTGCTTATAGCGACGTACAGCACGAGCACGTCATGCATGTCGCCTCGCGGGTGCTGGCGCATGGGCCGGACTTTCGTCTGATGGGACTGGACAAGACGGCGCTAAAAGCCAGGAAACCGGTGGTCTCGGTCTGCGCGGTCCGGACCGGCGGCGGGAAAAGCCAGACCACCCGCAAGGTGGCCGCGATCCTAAAGGAGGCCGGTCTTAGGGTCGTGGTTGTGAGACACCCGATGCCCTACGGCGATCTGGCGCGCCAGGCCTGCCAGCGTTTCGCGTCATACGCCGATCTGGATCGGCATGAGTGCACCATCGAGGAGCGAGAGGAATACGAGCCGCACTTGGACCGGGGCACCGTCGTCTACGCCGGGGTGGACTACGAACGGATCCTCCGTGCCGCGGAGGAAGAAGCGGACATCATCCTCTGGGACGGGGGCAATAACGATCTGCCTTTTTACCAGCCGGACCTACATTTGGTGGTGGCCGATCCGCACCGGCCGGGGCATGAGCTCAAGTATCACCCAGGGGAGGCCAATCTCCGGCGGGCTGATGTGATCATCATCAACAAGATCGACACGGCCGACCCGGCGGGCGTGGCGCGCGTGCGGGAAAACGCGACCGCCATCAACCCGAGGGCAATCTTGATTGAAGCCGCTTCCCCGATCTTTCTTGAGGAACCGGAGGCGGTGCGCGGCCGGCGCGTGCTGGTCGTCGAGGACGGACCCACGCTGACGCACGGGGAGATGGTCTACGGAGCGGGCGTCGTCGCGGCCAAGAAGTTCGGCGCGGCCTCGTTGATCGATCCGCGGCCGTTCGCCGTCGGGAGCATCAAAGAGACCTACCGCAAGTATCCCCACGTCGGACAATTGCTGCCGGCCATGGGATACGGCCCCAAGCAGATGGCGGAACTCGAGGAGACCATCAACGCGTCGCACGCGGAAGTGGTGGTGATCGGCACGCCGATCGACCTGAGACGGGTGATCAAGATACGGCAGCCGGCGGTACGGGTTCGCTACGAATTGCAGGAGATCGGACAACCGGATCTAACCGGCATTCTGCAGAGATTCACGGCATCGCACAGAATCCAGCCACAGCCGTCTGTAGCCGTGGGGCCTTGATCGAGTCAAGGTCCCGCGGAGTCTATAGTATTACCCGCTCCAATTCCCTGGCCACGAACTCTTCCTCGCTCGAGTAGTCGGAGACATACGTGGCCGCTTTTTTTACCGCGGAGTGGGCGTTGCGGGGAGCGACCGCGCATCCGGCTTCCCTGAACATGGGCAGATCGTTGGGCCAGTCGCCGAAGACCATCACCTCGGCCGGATGCAAACCCAGCCGCCGGCGAAGATCGGCCAGCGCCGAACCTTTGTCCGCGCCGCGCGGCCTCACGATCAACGGTACGAGACCTTTACGCAGATCCTCGATCAGGGAGGCGTCCACATCGGGGAGTCCGCGCTGTAATAACCTGGCCGCCTGCACCAGTAGGTCCTTCTGCCCGAAAGAAAGGATGGCCTGAAGCCCATCCGGCAGATCATCCCAGGGGTCAAAGCGGATGACGCGATTGCCCCAGGGCGCGACCAGGAGTTCGTCGGCCTCGGGCGCCGCATAGATGATATCGTGGCCAAGGAGGAAGATGGCGTCGGCATAGAAGAAAAGTTGCGCAAAGGCGTCGCGGGCCGTCTCGCGCGACAGCGACAGGGCGCGGGCGGCATCGTCGCCGAACGCGTTCCTGGTCATGGCGCCGTCGCAGCAGATCAGCGGGTCGGCGCCCAGTTCGTCCGCGATCGGGAGGGCGTGGTGAAAAAGCCGGCCGGTGGCGATGGAAAAATAGACTCCTTGCCTCCGTATGGCGCGCATGACTTCGCGGGTGCGCTTGCCCAGGCGACCGGAACGCGGCAGCAGCGTGCCGTCTAGGTCACTGACGACGAGGCGGATGCGAGCGGACATGGCCATGGCCTCCTCAAGTCCATACAAACGACTGTTTGATGAGGTCATTATATACCGAACATTTGTTTGTTGTCAAGAAGGAGGGAGGGAAGGGCAGGGCCTAAAAGTCGCAGGCCAGAGGAAAAGCCAAAACCGCCCTCTATGGGTGTCACCCTGAGCGAAGCGAAGAGTCTGCTTTTCGAGTGTAAAAGCCCTCGGCTCCGGGGCATTATAACGATACCCGGCATGCGCCAAAGGAGATAGACACCCATGGTCTGGACTGGCTGGACTCTCACCCGTACCGTTATCCTGCTCGTGGGCCTCGCTTACCTCCTGATCTCCGCCCAAACGGCCATGTTCCACTACCGGCAGAACTTCCGCAATATCTCCATGTGGGCGCCCGTGCTCGCGGGGCCGCTCATCGGTCTGGCCGCCCTCCTCTTGGCCCTGGCCAACGCCCGGGCGCTGGTGGGGCTGGTCAAGGTTCTCTTCTGGCTGGGGGCCGCGTCGGGGCTCATCGGTTTCTTCTATCATTTCCGGGGCGTGGGGCAGAGGGTGGACGGATACGTGCCGCGCAATTTCCTGCTCGGCCCGCCCGTCATCCTGCCCTTGATGTTCAGCGCCTTGGGCGTGGTCGGCCTCTTCGCCGTCTATTGGAGGTGAACCGGATGAGCACCGTGCCCCACTACCCAAGCTACGACGTGATGCGCGAGGCGAAGGCCTGGGACGATCACACCCGCGAGATCGTACAAAAGAGGCTGGGGCCGTATCCCGCATTGTCATTCCTGACCCCCGGCGAAGGGGAAACGCTAGGAGCGATCGCCGGCGTCCTGATCGACGATTTTTCCCTCGATATACTGGACTACATCACTACCGAATGCGATCGGCGCATCAAGCGCCGCGTCGGGGAAGGCCAGCGCCAGGCCGGCGTCCCGCCCGAAGCGGACCTCTTGCGGCAGGGCCTGGCGGCGATCGAGACGACCGCGCGCGCTGAGTACGGCCAGGCGTTTCGGTATCTCACGGTCGTACAACGCCAGGATCTGCTGGGCCGGGTCGAACGGGCGGAGATGCCGGATACCGGGCCTTGGCGGGGTCTGCCGCAAAAAGACCTCTTTCAAAAGCTGTTGACACTCGCGGTCGAGGCCTACTACTCCCACCCCGCGGTCTGGTCGACCATCGGTTATGGCGGCCCGGCTTACCCGCGCGGATACGTCCGTTCCGAGCTGGGCTTGATCGATCCGTGGGAGGCGCGTAGGGAGGCGTGAGGCAAGAGGCGTGAGGCAAGAGGCAAGAGGCGTGAGGTAAGAGGCAAAAGACAAAAGGCAAGCTTGTCCACTGAAGTTCTAGCAGAGACTGTGAAAAAGGTACCGGAACGCAGATTGTATTGATTGCGCAGATACCTATAATCCTAGAAAACTTCATGACACTGGCTCTTGCTTAATCTGCGAAATCCCGGGCATGTCCTCCGAAGCGAATGCGAAGGAGGGTGAGGTCCGGTTCAGGGATTTGCGTTTTTCATGACGCTCCAAGGCCTGAGCCTATTGAGATTTTCGGGGGAGTGTTCGCCGTCTTGGAAAATAGGGACCCGGTCCGGCACAATGTCGATCACTACCTGGATCATCGATATCCCGACCTCGAGCACCGCAAGTACGGCCGGGACGAGGTTGATGTCTGCATCGTCGGCGCCGGAGCCGCGGGGGGGCTGCTCGCCCATGACCTGGCGCGGGCCGGACTCAGCGTGGTGCTTATCGAAGCGGGTCCCTTTTGGAACCCGCAGACTGATTTCGCCAGCGACGAACTGTCGATGCAGCAACTCGGCTGGCAGGACACGGTCCTGGTCGGCGGCGCCGACCCGCTGCGCATGGGGCACAACAACACCGGACGCGGCGTTGGCGGGGGGACCGTTCATTTCACCGGGGTTTTCCTGCGTTTTCACAAGAGCGACTTCCGGGTCAAGACCCTGGATGGGGTGGCCGATGATTGGCCGATCTCCTACGAGGACCTCGCCCCGCACTATGACCGCCTGGAACGCGAGATCGCGGTCTCCGGGCCAAAGCATTTCCCCTGGGGGGCTTTTCACGGCCCCTACCCGTTTCCCGAGCGGGAACCGATCAGCGCCAACGCCATGCTCTTCCGGTTGGGCTGCCAAAGGCTCGGAATCGAGAGCACGGTCGCCGTGCTCGCCATCATCTCGGCGCCGTTCGACGGCCGCCCGCCCTGCATCAACCGGGGGTTCTGCAATCAAGGCTGCATGCCCAACGCGAAGTTCAGCACGCTGATCCAGCACATCCCCAAGGCCGTCGCCTTTGGGGCCGAGGTTCTCTCCGATTGCATGGCCACCAGGGTTGAGGTGGACGACGGAAGCGGCCGGGCGACCGGCGTGATCTTTATCCACGACGGCCGTGAATACCGCCAGAAAGCCCGAGTGGTGATCCTCGCCAACTTCGTCGTGCAGATGCCGCGCCTGCTCCTGGTCTCCGCCACGCAAGCCTATCCAAACGGCCTGGCGAACGGCAGCGGCCTGGTCGGGAAGGGCATCATGCCCCACAGCAGCCACGACGTCTACGCGAAGTTCGAAAACGAGGTCCGCCTCTATAAAGGCACGCCCGTCCTCGCCACGACCCAGGCTTTTTACGAGACGGACCCCCGGCGCGGTTTCCTGCGCGGCTATACGCTCCATGCCCACGGCGTCCGCCCGGTGGCCATGGCGTACGGGCTCGCGGCGGGCGCCAAGCTGTGGGGGCCGGGGCTGCGCCAGGCCATGCTGGATTACAACTTCTATGCCCGCGCCACGCTGGTCGGCGAGGTGTTGCCGGACCCGGCCAACGCGGTTGTGCTCGTGGAGGAAAAGGACGAATACGGCCTGCCGCGGCCGTTGGTCACTTTCAGTTACGGCGAGAACGACCGCAAGCTGTTCGACCACGGCGTCCTGAAGATGCAGGAGATCCTCGGCGCCGCCGGCGGCGTGCCCAAATTCGTCGTGCCCGATACGGCACATCTCATGGGCGGCTGCAGGATGGGCAAGGATCCGCGCACCTCCGTGGTGGATGAATGGGGCCGGACCCACGACCACGAAAACCTCTACCTGGCCGGCGCGCCGGTCTTCGTCACCGGCGGCGGGACCAACCCGACGGAGACCGTCATGGCCCTGGCCGCCCGCACCGCGGAGCACCTGATCGGGGAGGCCCGACGGGGCCTGTTCGGGCGGCGTCCGGAGAAAATCGGGGCGCATGCAGGTTGAGTGTTTCTCCCTCGATTCACCGGATGGATCAGAAAAGGTTTTTCACAACGTTGGTTAGAAAATGGATGTTTACCGCCATGCGTTTCTGATGTATTTCGGAAACATTGGGCGATCGCACGGGAAGCGGCGACTCTTTTAGGGATGAACTGAAACCGGAGGTCGAACCATGCCGCGCAGGGCAAGGTCCATGGCGCTGGTTTTGGCGCTCGTGCTCCACCTTGTTCTTACCCCGCTGCTCATCGTCCATGCCGGGTCCGGCGGCGATGCATTACGCATCGCTTCGCCCGACGGCATGCTTGAGCTGGAGTTCGCCAATCAGCGGTTCCCGGCTGGCGCGGAAGACGTCAAACCATGCTACCGGGTGTCATACCAGGGCCGGACACTCGTGGATTTCTCACCCCTGGGCCTGGCCGTTCGCGGTGGCGATTCCGCGTGGACCCTGGATCGGGGTTTTCGCGTGGTGGACGCGCAAACGAGTTGTTCCGATCGGACCTGGGCGTTCGCTTTCGGCAAGGCGTCCTCGATCGGGGACAACTACCGGGAACTGACCGTCTTGCTTCAACAGGAGGCCCATCCAGGGAGGGAACTGCACCTCGTCTTCCGCGTCTATGACGAAGGGGTGGCTTTACGTTACTTCCTCCCCAGCCAAGGCAAGACGGCCGATTTCGCGATCGCCGAGGAGAGGACCAGTTTCTACTTTACCGGCGACCACCGTGTTTTCGCGCAGAAACACCTCTCGTTTCGCACCTCGTACGATCAACCATACAAGCCCATGCGCCTCCACGACATACAAACCACAAGCCTGATCGGGCTGCCGATGCTGATCCAGGTGGAGGACGGCCCGTGGATGGCCCTGTCCGAAGCCGACCTGACCGACTATGCCGGGATGTATCTCAGCGCGGAAGGCGGTCGGGTCAAGAACTGCTTGCGTGCCAAGCTCTCGCCCAAGCCGGGAGAGCCCGGGGTCAAGGTCGCGGGTAGGATGCCTTTCTCGACGCCATGGCGCGTGATCATGGTGGGTGAAGCCATCGGCGACCTGATCGAGAGCAACCTCATCCTCAATCTCAATGATCCGTGCGCGCTCGAGGATACGTCGTGGATCAAGCCGGGCAAGGCGGCCTGGCCCTGGTGGTCGGGAGGCTCGGTGGCAGGTGAATCATTCAAGGGCGGCATGAACACCGCCACGATGCTGCACTATATCGATTTCGCCGCCGAGGCCCGCCTCCAGTACCTCGTCATCGACGCCGGCTGGTACGGCAACATGTTTACCGGCGACATCACAAAACCCATTGCCGCGGTAGACATGCCCAAGATTGTCAACTACGCCCGGGAAAGGGGCATCAGCGTCATCCTTTGGCTTCATTGGCTCCGGGCATCGAAACAGATGGACCAGGCCTTTCCCCTCTACGAGCGTTGGGGCATCGCCGGGGTTAAGGTCGACTATATGCGCCGCGACGACCAGGACATGGTCCGATTCTATCACGAGACCTTGCGGAAAGCGGCCGCACACCATTTGGTCGTGGACTTTCACGGCGGTTACAAGCCGACGGGCATCCGCCGCACCTACCCCAATCTCCTCACCCAAGAAGCCGTACGGGGCCTCGAATATAACAAGTGGACCAACTGGTGCGATCCCGAGCACGATGTCATGTTGGCCTTCACGCGCCTCTTGGCCGGCGAGATGGACTATACGCCCGGTGGTTTCCGGAACGCGACCAGAGCCGAATTCAGGCCGAAGTACCACGAGCCTTTCACCCTGGGTACCCGCTGCCACCAGTTGGCGATGTTCGTAATCTACGAAAGCCCGCTGCAGATGGTCTCGGACCACCCCGCCGCGTACCGGGGCGAAACAGGCCTGGAGTTTATCAAGGACGTCCCGACGGTCTGGGATGAAACGCGCGTCGTTCTCGCCGAGGTGGGCGACCTGATCGTCATCGCGCGGCGCAAGGGGGCCGAGTGGTATCTCGGCGGCATGACCGACTGGACGCCGCGGGAGGTGGAGATCCCCCTCGGTTTTCTCGGGGACGGGGAGTATACGGCCGAGATCTACGCGGACGGCGGGGATGCGGACGATAAGCCACGGAGTGTCAGGGTTGCACGGGAGACCGTCACGCGGGCAAGCCGGATGAAGATCCGGATGGCCGCGGGTGGGGGAGTGGCGATGCAAATCATACCGCGGCCCGGAGAAGATGCGGAGGAACACTTCTAGACCGTCAAAAAACGACAATCAAGATTGCCGGTTCAATAAATAACCAGCATTATGACTCAATGGTGGAAATTTTTACTACTGGCATCTTTCGACACATTCGTCCGACAATCTGTGTTAAATTGTAAGAAAGCTGGTTGATAAGCATTTACGGCCTTTGGGACGAAATTCTGGCCGTGTGCCAGTGAAAGCGCCTTTAGTATGAGTCTTCCATATGTCAGACCGCAGGAGTCGCCCGGTTGAACAGTCACTTGTTTCAGGCACGGGATAATCACATTAACGCGGCGGTGTACGTCGACTACGAAAACATCGCGCTGCTCTTGGGCAGATATGGGGTTGATCCCCTGGAAATAGGCTTCTTCCCGGTTATCTTGCGTGAACTCAGGGAGAAGCACCGCTTGACCGTGGTCGATTTCGTCGTATACGGCAATTTTGAGCGCCAACCGTTCAACAACAGGCACCAAACCCTGATCCGGGGCCTGGGTCTCGAGACGCGCCATTCAGCCAACAACGGCAAGAACTCGGGGGATCTGGAGTTGACGGTGGACGCCCTGAGGACGCTCTACAAGAATCCCGGGATCAGGGTATTCGTCCTGATCTCCAGCGATCGCGACATCATTCCGCTGCTCAAGGCAATCCGATACGAGAACCGGTTCGCTTACGTTTTTTCGACCAGGAACGGCTTTAACCAGGTGATCAAGGAATACGCCGACCACCATGAGTATATCGAGGATCTTTTCGGCCTCGACGGCGATCCCCTGGAGATCGGCGATAACGAAGCGCTGCGTTTGGAGGCGCAACAACTCCGCGGCATCACGGGGGATGAGACCGAGAAGGCCAGGCTAGTGTGCCGCTTGCTGTACAGTTCGAAGATCTGGGCGCGGTACAAACGGCATGGTGATGCCGTCAGCATGAGCGGTTACGCGGCGATCGTCGCGCGGACGGTCGGGGAGTCCCCGAAGTAGGTCATGTGGTATTTCAGGCTGGCGCATCACTTCAATTACATCACGATCTACCGGCACGCGCGCAAGGGGCTTTGTCTGAGGGAGGGGAAGCGATGGACGGAGGTGCTGGGGTAGTGGTGACGCTGGGTGTGTGCAATCGAGACGGTTAGCGGGAGGGGATGTAAGGTAACTGCTGTGACGATGGAGAGGCGATAACCCACAAACCCGCCGGAGCCAATCTTCGCCAGGGGCTAAAGGCCCTGGCTGGTCAAATAACGGTCTCAAGGCTCCGCATCCATGCGGGGACTAGGCCATTCTTCCGGGATAGAACCGAGCCCGGTCAGGGATGACCGGCCTTGAGAAACGACCAAGACTCGATATCCTCGAAAAAACCTTCGACCCCGATTCCGATACCGACCCCGATCTCAGTCTTTTGGACCTAAGTTAGCGCTTATGGGGGCAGGGGGTGAGGTCGCGCTAAGGTAACGCCTCAACTTCGTATGCGGACAGCCACTCGACAACCTGGATAGGGCAGTGGCACCTGGAGATCTTGTTCCAACGAAACACCGATATTGAACCTGCCGATGTCCAGTCCGGCGTCGCCTGTATACCTCCAGCAGCCGTAATAGCGGTACAATCCCATGCTGAGTGCCAACTTATCGCCGTTATATTTGACCGCGAGATGGGGTTCCCAGGGATATGGGGGATAGTCGCTCACGTGCTGCAATTCACCTGTTATGAATAGAGATCCGAGGGAGTAACGGGCGCCGAGGCGCGGTTCTCCGTCATATTTGGCCGTCAAGACGAGCGCCTCGATTATGTATGACCCTGATACGGCCGCCCGAAGATCGACTGGGAAAACACTGATACCCAACGTCAATTGTTCGGAAACCACGACGGGCGATGCAATTGCTATGAAAGGCCGGCCGTCGCATTCCGCCGCTAAAATACCGATGTTATGCCGGCGCCCGGGTGCCACGACGCCGAAGGACCAGGAAAATAGTCGGTACAAGCGCCAAGCGTTTCAACATTCCGCACGCCTCCCGGTGTGATTGTACCGTATTTTTGGGTAGTTGACCATGATTGGATAATCCTTACTACCAAACCACCTACGCCGCCAACGGCACCTTTGTCAGGAAGAAGGACTAGAACGGTACAACTAGAAATATCATTTGTGCGATTGTCGTCCGTTGCCTCTCCCACGCCGTTCTGGTGCACCTGGCATCGTTCCTGCATCTCCGCGCTTACCGATCGCCCCCCCGGCAGGATCCCCGCCCTCCGTGTCGAACAATCCAACTTACATTCCCCCTGCTTTCACCCAATAAACTTGAAAGGACATCAAACCTTGCGCGAACTATTGATGGGCAACGAGGCCATCGCCCGCGGGGCGTTGGAGGCGGGCCTGCACGTGGCCGCGGCCTACCCGGGCACGCCCTCGTCCGAGATCGTGGAGACCCTGGCCCACTGGGCCAAGGAATACGGGTATCACGCCGAGTGGTCGGTCAACGAAAAGGTGGCTCTGGAGGTGGCGGCGGGGGCGGCGTACGCCGGCGCCCGGTGCCTCGTGGCCATGAAGCAGGTCGGGCTCAACGTGGCGGCCGATCCGCTCATGAGCCTGGCCTACATCGGCGTCAAGGGCGCGCTGGTCATCGTGGTCGCCGACGACCCGGGGCCCCACTCTTCCCAGACCGAGCAGGATACGCGGCGGTACGGCGTCCTCGCCAAGCTGCCGGTCTTCGACCCGTCCTCGCCGGCGGAGGCCAAGCGCATGACCATGGCCGCGTTCGAGCTTTCGGCCCGCACCGGGCTGCCGGTCTTCCTGCGGCCCACGACCCGCGTCTGTCATGCGTGTGGACCGGTGGAGATCGGGGTGGTGCCGGAGCGAAAAGCCGCGCCGGGTTTCGAAAAGGACGGGCAGCGCGTCATCCTGCCGCGCTTCGCCGCCATCCGGCATCCCATTTTGGAAGAGCTCAACGACAAGCTGCGGGCGGAATTTGCCGACTCGGAGTGGAACACCGTCTCGGGCGCGGGACGGCTCGGCATCGTCGCCGGCGGCGTCTCGTATTTCTACGTCAAGGAAGCCCTGGCCGCTCTGGGGCTTGAAGCGAAAGTGCTGAAAGTAGGGACCCCACACCCCTTCCCCCTCTCCCTGGCCCGGCGGTTCCTGGCCGGGGTGGACCGGGTGCTGGTGGTGGAAGAGGAGGATCCGGTTCTGGAGGAGGGGGTCCTCCTGGCCGCGGCTGGGCTCACGGGGACGCCAGACCCGGCGGGGACGAGGCCGGGCGGCGCGGGCAGTCCCCCGATCTTCGGCAAATACACCGGCCATCTGCCCCGGGTAGGGGAGTACAATGCCGATCTCGCGCGGCGGGCCATCGCCGCCGTGGCCGGGCTGGACGCCGGAGACGCAGGGACGCGGGCCGCGGCCGAACCAGTGCTGGAGTTGCCCCAGCGTCCGCCCACGCTCTGCGCGGGGTGCCCGCACCGCTCGGTCTTCCACGCGATCAAGACCGCGACGAAGAGCCTGAATCCCGTGTTCAGCGGAGATATCGGCTGTTACACTCTGGGCGCGTCGGCGCCGCTCAACACCATCGACACCTGCCTCTGCATGGGCGGGGCGGTGACCATGGCCGGCGGCCTGTCCATCGTGGAGCCGGAGCGGGCGCACATCGCCTTTATCGGCGACTCGACCTTTTTTCACATGGGTATCACGGGTCTCATCAACGCCGTTTATAATCGAGCCAAGTTCACCCTGGTCATCCTGGACAATCAGACCACGGCCATGACCGGGCACCAGCCCCATCCGGGGCTCGGGCGCCGCGCGACCGGCGACCAGGTCCCGCCGGTGGATCTGGAGGCGGTGGTGCGCGGCTGCGGCGCGGCGAGCGTCGCGGTGGTCGACGCCTACGACCGGGCCGCGGTCAAGCGGGCCGTGCTTGAGGCGCTGACCGTCGACGGGCCGTCGGTGGTGATTACCCGCCGCGCCTGCGCGGTCAGGGCCAAACCCGAACACCGCTACCGAATTACCGAGGCGTGCACCAGTTGCCGTCTTTGCTTGCGGCAACTCGGCTGCCCCGCCCTGGCCTTCGAGGAAAAGCCCGTCATCGCCGCGACCTGCTTCGGCTGCGGCCTCTGCGCCGAGGTGTGTCCCAGCGGGGCGATTGTTGAGGAGAAAAAGGCGTGAGGCATGAGGCGGAAGGCCTGAGGGAGAAAAAGGCGTGAGGTACATGGGGGATGGGGGTCAAGACGGAAGGTATGAACGGATTTTATCGGAACTTGCCTCCTGACTTCCACCTGTTTTTCAAGGGCTCCTCATGCCTCACGCTTCGTGCCTTCCGCCTCCTCGTGCCTCACGCCTCATGCCTTCAGCCTAATTGAAGGAGGATTTTGTATGGACATCATCATCGCCGGCGTGGGCGGACAAGGGACGGTTCTCGCCTCGCGGGCCTTGGCACAGGCGGCGGTGGCCGCTGGTTTGGACGCCATTACTTCCGAGACGATCGGCATGGCGCAACGGGAGGGCGTGGTGCAGAGCCACGTCAGGATCGGGGCCGGGGAAGCCGGGCCGTTGATCCCCGACGGCGCGGCGGAGCTCCTGATCGGCTTTGAGCCCGCCGAGGCGGCCCGGGCGCTGCCCAAGGTCAAGCCCGGCGCGCGCGCGGCGATCAACACCGCCGTCGTCTATCCCTTTACGGTCGCCCTCGGCGCTTCCAAGTACGACCCGGGGACGATCCTGTCCTATCTCGAGCGGACCTTCCCCGGCGCAGTCATGTTCGACGCGACCGCGCTCGCGGTGGAGGCGGGCAGCCGCCGCGCCATGAACGCCGTCATGCTGGGCGCGGTCGCGGGGCTTGGATTGCTCCCCGTGCCGGCCGAAGGGGTACTCGCAGCGCTGCTTCGCATGGTACGGCCGGCCTACCGGGAATTGAACGAGCGGGCTTTCGCGCTTGGACGCGGGGCGGTGCGTAAAGCGGGAACGGCGTAAATTGGAGCCATAGAACCCATTCCCTGCATTGGTTAGCGCGGGAACGACAAAATAGAAGGAGGAAAAAGATTCTCCGTGGTGAATTAGAATGATTCGCCAAACGACTCGGTAGGGTCAAAGGAGGAATCTGATGAACGTCAGAGAGATCAGGGAACTGGTCAGGTTGCTGGCAGGTACCGACGTAACCGAGCTGGACCTGGAGACTGAAGGCATGAAGATCACCATCAAGAAAGGCCAGCCCGTTCAGATTGCCCATGTTAGCCCGGGCCCGAGCCATCAGGTCATGGCTTCCCCGGCGGCCATCAATCCCGCCCTTGCCGCCGCGGCGCCGCCCGCGCCGGCGAGCACGGCGGCGCAAGAGGAGCGTGCCCTGGGACCGAACCAGGTCTTGATCGTCGCGCCGATGGTCGGTACTTTTTACCGCGCCCCGAGTCCCGAAGCCGATCCCTACGTGCAGGCGGGTGAGATGGTCGACCCAGGCCAGGTGGTATGCATAATAGAGGCCATGAAGCTCATGAACGAGATCGAGAGCGAATGGAAGGGGAGAATCGTCGAGATCCTGGTCGAGAACGCCCAGCCGGTGGAGTACGGTCAGCCGCTGTTCCTGCTCGAGAAGGTATGATCCGGCGTGGCACTGACCAGGAGGGGTGAACTTAGGAGATGTTTCAGAAGATTTTAATCGCCAACCGCGGCGAGATCGCGTTGCGCGTGATCAGAGCCTGCCGGGAGCTTGGTGTGGCCACGGTGGCCATCTACTCCGAGGCGGATCGGGATTCGCTCCACGTGCGCAGCGCCGATGAGGCCTTTTGCGTGGGACCCGCGCCCACCAACAGAAGCTATGCCAATATTCCGAACATAATCAGCGCCGCCACCCTGGCCGGGGTGGACGCCATCCACCCCGGCTACGGGATGCTGGCGGAGAACGCCCGTTTCGCCGAGATCTGCGAGACGCACCAGATCAAGTTCATCGGCCCCTCGGCCCACGCCATCGAGTTGATGGGCGACAAGGCCGCGGCCAAGAAGACCATGAAGCAAGCCGGTGTCCCCGTCATCCCGGGGTCCGACGGGCCAGTCGCCGATGAAGCCGAAGCGCTGGCGGTCGCTCGGGAAGCCGGATTCCCCGTGATGATCAAGGCCTCGGCCGGCGGCGGCGGACGCGGGATCCGCGTGGTCCGCGACGAGTCCGAGCTTTCGCACGCTTTCCACGCCGCGCAGAGCGAGGCGGAAGCGGCCTTCGGCAACCCGGAATTATACGTAGAGAAATTGGTTGAGTGCGCGCGGCATATCGAGGTCCAGATCTTGGCCGATGAGGCCGGACACGCCGTGCATCTCGGCGAGCGCGACTGTTCGGTCCAGCGCCGCCACCAGAAGATGATTGAGGAATCCCCTTCCGTAGCCGTGGACGCCGCGACCCGCGCGTCCCTCGGCGCGGCCGCGGTCCGCGGCGCCCTGGCCGCCGGCTACTCCAACGCCGGCACCATCGAGTTCCTTTTCGACCGGAACGGGCGTTTCTATTTCATGGAGATGAACACGCGCATCCAGGTGGAACACCCGGTCACGGAGCTCGTCACCGGCGTGGATCTGGTCAAGGAGCAGCTCCGGATCGCCGCCGGTGAGCCGCTCGACCTGACCCAGGACGACGTTTGCCTGCGCGGACACGCCATCGAGTGCCGCATCAACGCCGAGGATCCAAACCGGAACTTCATGCCCCGGCCGGGACGGATCGAATTCTATCACCTCCCGGGCGGACCGGGCATCCGCGTCGACAGTTTTCTGTATGCCGGGTATACCGTTCCACCGCATTACGATTCGATGATCGCCAAGGTGATTGCCTGGGGACGCGATCGCGGCGAGGCAATCGCCAGGATGCGCCGGGCGCTCGAGGAGATGGTCATTGACGGCATCCCGACCACCATCCCCTTCTACCTGGAAGTCCTCTCCGATCCAGCTTTTCTTCAGGGGGAGGTAAGTACCGGTTTCGTGGAGTCCTTCATGGAGGCAAGGGCCGTAACCGGGGCATAACATTGAGCCCGGCGGACTAAGATCTCAGGCAGGAGCCTTGAGGAGGTGCCCGCAGTGGAGAGTTATGAGCCGGTGGTAAGCGGAGGCAACATCAGGATCGCCAACGAGGTCGTGGGGACGATCGCCGGCCTGGCGGCTACCGAAGTCAACGGGGTCGCCGGTATGAGCGGCGGTGTGGTAGATGGCCTGGCGGAACTGGTCAAAAAGAAGAACCTGGCCAAAGGGGTCAAGGTGGAGGTCGGCGAACGCCAAGCGGCGGTCGATCTCTACGTCATTCTTGACTACGGCGCCAAGGTACCCGAAGTCGCCTTCAAGATCCAGGAGAACGTGAAACGGGCGATCGAGAGCATGACCGGGCTGGAGGTAGTCGAGGTAAATGTCCATATCCAAGGCGTCGAGTTTAAGGCGGAAGAAACCGCGGAGGACAAAAGGGTTCGCTGAGTGGGAGGGATGTGCCCCGTGCGCGCGATCGATCGATTAGTCGCGATTGTGGTCGGACTACTTCTTAGCATTGTTTCACTTGCGTTCCTGCTTCATGCCATGGGTCAGGAGCAGGTTCTTGCCTGGTTGGTCTCCCGCCTCGGGCAGCCCCCTTGGCGTCTCGTCCTTACCGGTCTCGCCGGATTGCTCTTAGCCGCCTACCTCTTTTACATGGGCATGCGCCGGCGGCGGCAGGTCAAGACGATCCTCTGCGAGACGCCTCTGGGCGAGCTGCGGATCGCGGAACGGGCCGTCGAGAGCTTGGCTTTGCGCGCCACGCGAAGAGTGAAGGGCGTCCATGACGCAAACATTCAGGTAAGCGCCACGCCGGCGGGGCTCGACGTCTATGTCGAGACGACGGTCGGTCCGGACCAAAGCATCCCGCAGATCAACCACGAGATCGAGACGCGTGTCCGGGATTACATCAGTGAGACCGTGGGTGTTTCCGTCCGCACGGTGAAGGTTCTCGTGACCAGGATCGCGCCGGACAACCGGACCCGGGTCGAATAGGGGGGCAGGGCGTGGAGACGGAGAGCATCGTCAAGGCGCTCCTGGAGTTCCTGCTCGAGCGCAAGGGCCGCATCGCCGGCGCCTGTCTAGGTCTACTCGTCGGCATGCTCTGGGTTACTCTTGGCTGGTGGAAAGCGGCCATCTTCCTGTTCTGCGTCATTCTGGGCTACTTTATCGGCCTCCGTGTGGATCGCCGCGATTCCTGGCGCGAGATCCTGGAAAAGATCCTACCCCCTACGGAATGAGTACGGCAAGGGGAACGATAGATAACCGGCAATCCTGTAAATCATGTTAGTCCTGTCTACAGGCGTCTCTTTCTTACCGGTAAAACAAGGCAAGGCAGGGTGACGATTGAGTAGAAAACGCGCACGCGAGCTGGCGTTCAAGATCCTCTTCCAGGCCGATGTAGGCCGCAACCCCTGGCAGGAGGTACTGCCGCGCACCCTGGCCGAGACGAACCTGCCCGAGAAGTCCAGCGAGTTTCTGGGTAGCACGGTCAAGGGTACGGTCGCCCACCTCAAAGAGATCGACGCGATCATCACCAAATACGCGGTGGATTGGCGTCTTGACCGCATGGCCAACACGGACCGCAATATTCTGCGTCTGGCCGTGCACGAACTGCTCTATATGCCCGAGATCCCGGCGAGCGTAACGGCAAGTGAGGCGGTGGAATTGGCCAAACGGTATGGCGACGACGAGTCCGGGCGTTTTGTCAACGGTATTTTGGGTAATGTCGTGCGCCAGATGGTACCGGACAAGGCGGGCGCGGATAAAGTTGCCGAAACGCCGTGAGCGTCTATCTTGGCCTGGATACAAGCTGCTATACGACCTCACTGGCGGCGGTGGACGAGGCCGGCGAGGTCGTTTTTGACGGTCGGGTCATGCTTCAAGTTCCTTCGGGTCAGCGAGGGCTCCGCCAGAGCGAAGCCCTCTTTCAACATCTGCGCCGCTTGGAGCATATGGCCGTGGCATGCCGGGAAACGATCGCCGCCGCCCCGGTGGCTCTGGTGACAGCCAGTACCCGCCCCCGGCCGGTGGCCGATTCCTATCTGCCCGTCTTCCTGGCCGGCACCGTCGTGGGACAAGCCATGGCGGCCGGGGCGGGGGCGCCGTTTCTGGCCGTAAGCCATCAGGAAGGCCACCTGCGCGCCTCGTTGATCGGGCAAGAAGTATCCGGTCCGTTCATTGGCGTGCACTTATCGGGGGGCACCACCGAAGTGCTTCACGTTACACGCAAACCGGACGGGTTTGACCTTGAGTTGCTAGGCGGTACGGAAGACCTGCACGCGGGCCAGTTTGTCGACCGCATCGGCGTTGCCATGGGTCTTCCTTTCCCCGCTGGCCCCGCGCTGGAGGAATTGGCGGCGTCCGGCCGCGCGGAGGCCGTTCGGTTGCCCGTGGCGGCGCGGGGCCTGCAACTGAGTTTCTCCGGCCCGTTGAGCGCGGCGGAACGCGCCTTGCGGAACGGCGCTGACCGCGCCGATCTGGCGGCGGCGGTCTTTGTCTGCCTGACGGAGTCGCTGGGACGGCTCCTGCGGGAAGCGATGGCCGCCACGGGCCTGGCCGAGGTGGTGCTCGGCGGCGGCGTCAGCGCCAACAAGGCGCTGCGGGAAGGTCTGGCGCGCCTGCTGCCAGAGGCCAGGCTGGTCTTTGCCGAGCCTTCGCTGTCGACGGACAACGCGGTGGGAGTGGCGCTGCTGGGGCGGGACAGGTACAGAT
>JBLNCE010000165.1:0-4111 GCA_050260415.1 Bacteroidota bacterium
CTGCAACAGGCGGTAGGCCTGCGTGCTGTTGATCCTGCAAAGCGATGCCGCCTCGCTCCTGGATATACTGCCGTGTTTGTCCACGAATTGAAGAATCATCTGCCTTTGCTGTATTGCCTCGAATCCTCGCTGTCTTACATAGGCGGCCTTATCGCCAAGTTTGCGATAGGTCGCGGAAGACAAGTGATACATACGCCCTTTTCGTTCCCCCCGCTGTTCCACCAACCCGGTTTCCACCAGCCGCGCCAGGATCGACCTGGCTTCCGTTTCATGCCTCTGGATCAATCGCGCGGCATGTGTGGTGTCGATCTCACGCTCCAGCCAGAGAGCGTTCATGATCAATAAGGCTTCGAGCCCCAATGGCCTGCCGGCCTGACCTTCTACGGCCACCATGCACACGAAATCGGTATTGGCTTCGCCGCCTGGCAATATCACCGTCACGCCGGTCTCGGTGCTCCGTTCATAATTCGGAGCCGGCCGTCCATTGCGGAGTTGCTCGAAAAAGATCGTATCAATGCCCCGACCCGTGCGTTCGACGAGCCCGGCTCGCTTGAAAGCGTCCGCCAATAATGGATTGCGGGGCACCGGCGGGGTGACGAGCAGATTGTCGAGGCGCACACCTTCCGGGAAACCGCCGGGGTTGGAAATCTCCAAACGGTCCTTGTACCACTGGACATGCACGGCGCCTAGACGGGTGTAATCGCGATGCACCAACGCATTGGCCACGCATTCGCGAAACGCGCGCTCCGGGTAATCGGGTATACCGATGCGCAGTAGGCCGAGGATCAATTCCTCTTCGCGGTAACGGGCGCGAAACAGCCCCAGCAATTCATCCATCAGCCGCACAAGCGGATAGTGGAAGAACTCGTTCACTTCCACTTTTGTCCCCGAGATCTGTTGAAAGGCTGCTTCGTGCGTGGGTAAAAACTTCTGCAGCGCCTCCACCTTGCCGAAGAGCAACAGCCCGAGGACGCGAATTAGCATCTGATCATGATCCATTATCACAGCCCCAAGAGCCTTGGCAAGTTCCAGATCGGGCAGATCGAGCAGCACCGAATCGCCTCGCCCTCCGCTTTCCCTAATGGTGCGGCGAAAACGCTCGAATTCCAGCGGATCGAGATCTTCCCAATCGGCCTCGGAGACGGTCATCGCAGTATAATCGAGCATCCCCCGACTGGCCTGCTGCGCTTGCATCTCGTGGTAATAGAACGGGATGCACTCCGGTTTCCCACGGCCGCCCAACGCGCGGCGCAGATATCGCCCATCTGCCGTTCCGACCGGTTGGCGCGAGGGCGGCACCTCGATGGCGAGGATCGGTTTGCCCTCGTATTCCACGATACAGGCACGAGTGGCAAGCGAAGGCCGCGTGTTATTGGCGATTACCGCCTGTACTCTGACCGGTTCAGTGGTTCCTCCCTCACGGGTCATCCGGCAACCCGTAACTGCCCCGTTATCCTCCACCCCGATCAACAACCAACCCGGCTCGCTAGTCTGCCGGTTGGCCAGACAAACCACGGCCTCAATCAAATCGTGATCCGAGAAAGGCTTCCTTTCCTCGCCCTTGAACTCGACGTTCAGATTCTCCCCCCCGGCGATGAGATCGCGCAATCTTTCCGGCGTCATAGCTCATCACCATAGTTCGCTTTTTCCTCCCGCACCATTATCGGCTTGGTCATCGCGTTCACTTCCAGCCAGTAGTGTTGCACCTTCGTAACCTCATGCCACGGGAACCGCGCCGGATCCTTGATCGGTTCCTGCAGTTCCGGCTTGGCCCCGCAATTTGTGACCACATAGAGCCAATAGCAATCCCGCCGGTCCTCAGCCACCCGTCGTTCGTTCGGCGTGAGCAGGATGGTGCCCGAGGCGGCGGCAAGGCCCTTGACCTCGATTAGCCGCAATTCGCCGGAATTCAGGTCCAGGCTGGTGATGTCGTAACTCAGATTCTTCTCGTGCACGTCAAAGACCTGCCTACCCTGGGACCGCTCGTAGCCGCTGCCGAAGACTTGCGCCGCTTCGCCGTGCGTGTGGCGGCGGACGGCCTCAAAGAGCGGATGGCCGGGCGTGATCCATTCCAGGTTATACTCATCGGCGGTCTTGCGATCAGTGGTGCAGCGGGGATACCTGGACGCCAGGGCGGGCAGCCGCCAATCCGCGTCGCGTTCATAGCGCTTCAAGCACGCCGGAGTCCGGCCCAGATCAAAGGTATGGGTCAAGCCGGAGACGTCCTTGATCTCCAAATTCGCATACGCCGCCGCTTCCTTGAGGAATCGGGCGATGGCCTCGGGCACCAACCGGCGCTCCTGCGCCAAGGCGCGACGCTCGACCAGCATGGCCAGGTTCAGCTTCTTGGACGCCAAGCCCTCCAAAGCGTTCTGGCAGATGGCCCGGAATTCTTTCTCGTCCACGTTCCGTAGCAGCCTGTCCTCCAGGTCCGCGTCGCCGAGCCTGTCGGCATAATAATCGCGCAGAACCCGTTCAATATGGGCGGCGGGCAGGATCTCCCCCACCACGTTGAAGACCGCGTCATCGTCCATGGCGTCCCGGATCTCCTGCAGCTTGGCGAGGAGCCGTTGGAGGACCTTGCCCTCGATGGTGTTGGTGGCGACGAAATTGAAGATCAGGCAGTCCTTTAGCTGGCCGTAGCGGTGAATCCTCCCCATGCGCTGTTCCAGGCGGTTCGGGTTCCACGGGATGTCGTAGTTGAACATGATGTGACAGACCTGTAGGTTGATGCCTTCCCCGGCCGCCTCGGTGGCGACGAGGATCTGGATCCCGCCCTCCCTGAGCTGCTCGGCATAGATGCGCGAACCAGGCTCATCGCGGGATCCGGGTTTCATCCCGCCGTGGATGACACCCACCTTGAAACCCCAGTCCCGTAAAGATTCGACCAGGTAATCCAGGGTGTCCTTAAATTCGGTGAAGATCAGCAGGCGTTTCTCCGGATCTGCGAAAAAGCCCTGTTCCTGCAGGAGTTCTTTCAACTTGCCCAGGCCTCGGAACCTTCCGTCTCCTTGGCCTGCGCCGCCAATTCCCGGAGTTCTCTAATTTCCTCCTCGATCTGTTCGGCGTCTCTCGCAAGGGTAACGGCTTCGATTATGCGTTCAAAGCGATCGCGCTCGGTCTCCTCCATCTCCTCCAGTTCCTCGGAGCTCGGCAGGTCCGGAGACGCGCGTCACCATGGTAATCGTATTTTTCTTCTCTGATTGTGACTCTGTCGAGATCCGCGGTTGCCAGAGTCACCTTGCGGTATCGTTCACTTTGTAGGCCAACCAAGCCCAGGTTCCACATATCGCCGTTGGTCTGGACGGTAACCACGCGCATCGGCTCATGAAAAAGGGAACTGCTAAGTGTTTGCCCTTCTTTGAGTTCGATATGCCGTGTCATATTAGGCCTCCGCAATTCACATCGGTCAACTTGAACAGGCGAATTACCAGAAATTTCGCCGTTCGTCTTACTGGTTCCTGCTGGAAACACTCATCAAGCCAAAATGAACCGCTGATTTGTTTCGCCATCATGCCTTGGGCATCATGATTAGTCACAGAGGGGGACGCGCTGCGGTAGCGACCGACGCGACTTCTTACGACGAAATCGATTCTCCCGCCGGAGACGAGGTCTTTTATCACTATCGCGTCGCTGCGGTGGGAGACGAGGGAAATGAGGAATCGCCCGCCTCCAACACTATTAAGAGCATGCACGGAACCTGCCTGGCCGCGGCATATGAAGTCCATCTGGTTATCACCCGAACCCGCCGTAGACATACTGGACGAGGCCCGAGCAGTCAAAAGCCCGGGGACCCGCGCGCCCATAAACGTGAATCGCGGCCAGGCGGGGATTGGACCGCCGGGATTACGCGCCTGGCGTGGCGCAGGGGCCTGACCTGCCCGTCACCTCGTATGCGATTGGATCCTGGCCCCGCCGCACCCCCGCCGGGGCCAGATTCAGAATCAACGCCGTATCGAAAAAAAAGCCCCTTCCATTGGCCGGAAGGGACCGGTGAAGACATCTAGGCCGTTTGGGAGGCTTATCAGGCCCGGGCGCCCTTGAGCGACCGGATGAGTTCCGGAATCACCTCGAGGGCATCGCCGACGATGCCGAAGGTGGCGACCTTGAA
>JBLNCE010000166.1:0-2654 GCA_050260415.1 Bacteroidota bacterium
GCGGCCCCGATCGGCCCAAGCGAGCTTGGGCGGAACCAAGCCTATGTTTTCGCCCTGCCGGCCAGGTATAACTATGCCTTTCCCACCGGCTTCGAAGAAGTCGAGACAATCCTGAACGGCAAACCGCTCACGCCATTAAAATAACAGCCACAGGTGAACACTACCTCTTAGCCCCCAATCCCAATCGCCCGGACAAAGAACGGGCCGCGAGATTCACTCCCGCGGCCTGTCTTGTCTTTTTCACGAGCGACTATTGATTGAGGTCCGCTCCATCATCGCAGAGCAAGACCCCAAACTTTTGCAGTACTGCCGTTACTGTAGCTCGCGGGAGTTTGCCGATGCGTTCCGCCTGCCGCGCCCGCCAATCAAGGCTCTTAACTTGATCGGCCAGGATGACGCCTTGTATTTCCATGCCGTCAGGTATAACAACCTCAAACGGATAGCCTTTCATCTGACTCGTGACCGGGCAAAGAATGGCCAAGCCCACCTTGGCGTTGTAGGAGACGGGCGACAAAACCATGGCCGGGCGCCTTCCCGCCTGCTCATGCCCAGCTTGTGGATTCAGCGTAATCCAGATCAAATCCCCCCGGCCAGGCACATATTCCTTGCCCATCACCATACTTCACGCCCCACCGCCGATCCGGTCGGTGTTTCCCCATGCAGGTTCTCCTCAGTAACCTTGGCTAGCAGTTCGTCCAATGTCAAACTGGGCTCTACGATCGGCGAGATGACGAGCTTGCCGTCGTGAAGTTCGATCTCTACCGGAGAATCATCCACGACCCCAATTTCAGCGGCGAAAGGCTTTGGGATACGTAAAGCCAAGCTATTGCCCCATTTTTGGATGCGAGCCTCCATGAATGGCACCTCCTTTTGAAGCTGTATCTACATTGAAGATACACCGAATAACGCTATTTGTCAAGCGCTAACGGCCTGCGAAACCACCTGTCCGACTGTCACTGAGGACAGTTCTTTTCTGCCAGGTATGGGGTTTTGTCTTTGGCCGGCGGGGAGCATCGCGGCCGCGGCCTGGAGCCTTGGATGGACTAGGATGAAGGACGCCGCCGCTCGATCCATACGATCATTCGGACCGCGCCTCCTGCGCCGTCCGCGCCGGGCTGGGAAGGAATCCTGGTCTTTGTCGGGGTGATGTGACGCGCATCGGATAGCGCGGACTTCCGTCAACGGCGGGTCAAAGGAAGGGGAACATGCGCCTATGACGGAAGTTTCGTTATGCGACGCGCTCTGCCCCCGCCCCACCCGCATCTGGGTCATCAATCTGGGTTCCCATTCAAAGCCCGGAAGACTACATAAAACGCAGGGTACTAAGCTCATGTCTTCCATATGGCCATACTGATGCTACCATTCATCGCGCATCTTGCAGATCTCAAACGCCTTCTCTACAGCTTCTGGTAGTTCTGTTTGAATTCTAGCAATAGGAACTTCGATAACTGGATCCTCTACCCCAAGGTAACCACTTTTTCCCCCAAGATGACCACGTTTAAACGAGCGAACCTCTATCATTTCATCGCTGACTTCTGAAATGGCAACATAATAATACTTCTTAAGAGTTGCCGTCCAATGTTTTGGATAAAATGAGTGATCGCCGCGCTCCCGATGGAATACATGAAAATTCGACATGGCTTTCATCACTGATTCAATTAAGCTTTCTGGATCGTATAGTTTGGTCAAGAAAAACTGTTCACCTATCTCAAAATATATCCCGTCTTGATCTTTTGCCATAGATTTTACTATTGTGTTTCCGGTTTTTAAATCACGATAGATAGCGACGCGCTTCTTAATCCGTTTCGGTGCATCTTGTAATTCTTTTGGATTTTTCTTCTTAAAGATGATCAATAATATCACCCTTGCGGCATGCGCCTTCGCTTACCTCCCACCGAGCTTGGCTGAAGCAGAGGCCCTTCCCATGGGACGGCGTTGTGTTGTCGCCAGCCCTCGGCGGTACTATGGCCTCCTCCGACTTCCCGCACGGCGTCTCCCCGGATTTCGGCGCGTGTCCTTATACCTGGGATTACGATGCTAGCGGAGCATCGTCCGTGCGGGATCTCTCCTGTTTCATCACCTGCTTTCCCAACATCCCGTTCCCCTTACGCCGGAGGGTTCTTGGACGGTGCTTCCAGAGTCTTCCCGTCGTCCATGGCCTTCGCCGTCTTACGAGCGGCTCGGCTCCCTCTTCCCCTTGCGGGCTAAGATATCGACGCTGCAGGACTCACTTGATGTTACGGGCTGCTGGTTCGCTTGACCTCCTCGGTCGGTTGCGCCGCTTCGGTACATTCAGTTGCCTGAGTGCATCGGGCGCCTGCTACGCGGCCCACTGGTGGTTACCGCGACTGGTCTTTTACCGGCAAGTAGACGATGACTTGTCAGGACGCACCATAATCACCGGTCTATTATCCGACGCGCTCAGCCCCCGCCCGCCCGTGTCTTGGGCCATCAATCCGGTTCCCGTCCGCCCCCAGTGGGTCCCCTCTTTATGGTGTTTCAGCCGTATAGACCTTCATAGCAAGATCCATTGCTAGGAGTTAGTCCGACTATTAACACAAAAGTCGAACCCATATCAAGCGAGACCTTGCATTTTCCAGTCGACGAACTGGATGACATCCGGTGGTGGACCCGTCAATGATTCACGCAATTAG
>JBLNCE010000167.1:0-7528 GCA_050260415.1 Bacteroidota bacterium
AAGCTTAGAGAGGGGGACGGGGAGTGAGTTTGATGCCATTTTCTAACCAGCGGTGTGAAAAAGTCAATTATGGCCGACGGCGGCAGGCCGCCGTGACCTAACCCCCGACCCCTTATGGGAAGGATGGCACGGATGCCGGGTTAGGTTCGGTCTCTGGATCGGGCTTTTTCACGCCTCTTCTAGATTTGAGGGGGATAACCAATGAATTTGGCTCCCGAAGTCCAGGCTTATCTTGACGAAGTTTTGCGCCTGCTCTATCTCCACCCGCTGCAAAAGCGCCGGGTGGCCAAGGAAATCGAGGCCAGGATCGTGGTGGCGGCTGATGGCGGGCTGGAAAGCGTGCGGCGGCAGCTCGGCAGCCCCCGCCAACTGGCGGCCGAGACCATGCTGGCCTTGGCCGAGTCCGGTCCACGACCGTGGGGATGGGGCATGTCCGGCCGTTACTACGCCGGCTTCGAGTACAAGAGCGTCGCCACCTGGTGTGGCTGGCCCCTGCTGCACATCGCCAGCGGCTACGATCCGGAGACCGGACGGCCCCGCGTGGCCAAGGGCGTGGTGGCCATCGGTTCCGTGGCCGTGGGCGGCTTGGCTGTGGGCGGACTCAGTTTTGGCGTGCTCTCGCTGGGGGGGCTGTCCTTTGGCCTTGGGCTTGCGCTCGGCGGCCTGAGCTTTGGCGGCCTCGGCGCCGTGGGCGGGATCGCCGTCGCGGCCGGGATCGCCGCCGGCGCCATCGCGGTGGCGGGCAAGATCGCGTTGGGAGCCCTGGCGGTCGGCCCCGCGGCCGCCGGAGCGACCGCCATCGGCCGCGACGTGGTCCAGGAGGGAGCCGGCCGGGCGGAATTCCTGGCCTGGCTCGGCAGAAACCTACCGATTCTGGTACGATACTTTCGGTGATCCGGCCATCTTGCCTTTCCATATACAGAAGCACCTGCCCACGCAGGTGCTTCTTTGCCAAACGTCAAAGCATTCACCGCAGAACGTACGTCACTTCCTCCTGCGACCGCATCGAATCCCGCTCCGCTTCCGCGGCCGGGTAACCCACGGCGACGATGGCCAACGGCCTGCACGCGGACGGCAGACCGACGATACGCCTCACCGCCGCTTCGTCAAACGCCCCGACCCAGCAACTGCCGAGCCCATAGGCGGTCGCGGCCAACAGGATATTCTGCGTGGCCGCGGCCGTGTCCTGGATGCAGTAAAGCTGCTCCCCCCGCGCGCCATACTGGGCCGCCGAACGCTGCGGCTCGGCGGAGACGACGATGCAGACCGGCGCCTCGGCGATGAAATCCTGTTTCGCGGCCGCCTCGGCCAGCGCCAGCCGCGTATTCCCGTCCAGCACGACCGAGAACCGCCAAGGTTGAATATTGCCCGCGCTCGGCGCGCACCGCGCCGCCTCGATCAGGCGGCCCACGGTCGCCTCCGGAACCGGGTCCGCCTTGAACTTGCGCACGGTACGCCGCTCTTTGATCGCGTCGATGACGTCTTTGGTCACGATCCCGACCCCTTCCTGGACAGATGCATCACCCATAGTATCTCTCAGGACGGGGGTCCGCCAATCAGCGCCAATCTCAGGGGAAGAGTTGGGGCGGGTATCGCGGGGCCGCCCGGGCGCACATTCTCTATAACATCCCGGCCTTGCGCGATTTGAATGGGTGCCGCTCCCCCGTCTCGGCAAAGATGGTCATTTCCGAGATATTGACCACGTGATCGCCGATCCGTTCGAGGTAGCGGGCGACAAGGAGCAAATTACTCGCTTGGTCCACATATTGCGGACCCTTCTTCATATAGTCCGTCAGTTCGGCAAAGAGCGACTGGAACAATCGGTCGACGTGCGCGTCGTCATCATGCATCTCCCTGGCCGCATCCAGGTCCTTCTCCACATGCGCCTTTAAGCTCTTGCGCATCATGGCCTGGACCAAATCCCCCATGCGGGGGAGGTCGATGAGGGGTTTGAAATACGGCCCCTGCCCCTTCAGATACAAGGTAACCTCGCCGATGTCGCAGGCATAATCACCGATCCGTTCCAGATCCCGGCTGATACGCATCGTGGCCGCCAAGAAACGCAGGTCGCGATCGATCGGCTGCTGCAGGGAGATCAATTCCAGGGCGGTCATCTCCAGGGACTCCTCAAGCAGGTCCACATCATCATCCCCGGAGGCGACGGATCGCGCGAGATTCTCGTCCTGCTCAATCAAGGAGCGCATGGCGGCCACAAGTTTCTCCCCCACCAGGTCGCTCATGCCGAGCAGTCTTTCCCCAAGGACCAACAGAGCTTGGTCATAGGCATTAAGACGTTTGGCCAATCTAGATCCTCCTTAATTCCGGATACGGCTCTCTGTCATAGAGAGCGCCAAGGCTTTTCCTCAAGAACGCTGAGGATATCCGGGAGAGCGGCGATGCGGCCCCCCCAGGTGCCATGACGCAGGCGCGCGAGGCCTGCCGTGTGCCCGCCGTCCATCGCATCCGCCGTCAAACCGAGGGGGGATCGCATTAGCAGAACGTAGCCGTAACACCCGGCGCGTGCGCCGAGAACATCCTGGGTGACTGTGTCGCCGACATACATGCATCTTTCTGGGAGGAGTCCGAGCGCGGAGGCGGCCCGGCCGAAGATGAGCGGATCCGGCTTGCGCCTGCCGACCACCGCTGATACCTGGACGGTCGCAAAATAAGGCGTCAGGCCATATTTACGCAGCGTGAACCCCACTTGCGTCCTGGAAATGGAGTTGCTGATGATCCCCATCGGATAACCGCGGCGTGCCAGCTCTTCCAGGACGGACTTTGCTTCCGGCCGCAGCCTCCTCTTTTGAAATACGGTTTCCCAGGTGAAACTCAGCTCCTCGGCTAGATCATCGGTCAGTTTACCAGGCGAGGAAAGTATCGAGCCAAGCAACCATTGGGCCCATATTTCCCTGGGTGAACACTCCAGGTATTCGCGGCCGCGTTTCGTATCTATCTTGTAGAGCCTGAGACCGTTCTCGATCTGCCGGACGAGGTCTTCCGGCGCCGAGATATGCTTCGTTATCCCCTCCCGCTCAAGACGGCCGGCGAGCATCGCCGCTCCCCTGGCGATGGATTCCCCGTCCACCACGACATCCTCGATGGTGCCTCCCATATCGAATAAGACGGCCAGCGGCCCATCACCCTCCGGCATACTGACCTCCTGTTTTTGACCTGGTATGAAGATAAAAATGGACTTGGGCTTGTCGATCCTGCCGGCCTTGAGTTTTTTTGCATTGTTGCGCCGGTGGCCCACCGGACGACCGGGTGGATTAGCACATATGCTAATGCAATTTCAAATTTTTATTTTACCACGCGCCCATCCCCTGGTCAACAATGCGCGCCCATGTTCTTACCTCCACTTTCAATATCCCGGTTAATCCTTGCGATCTTTGGCACGCTATAGATAAACCTGAAAATGGAGTTGAGAGCATGGACAGACTGGCCTTGATCCTGGTCATCGTGGGCGCCCTGAATTGGCTCCTCATCGGGCTTTTCCGCTATGACCTGGTGGCCAACCTCTTCGGTGGCCAAACCGCCGCCTTGAGCAGGGTTATTTACTCGCTTGTCGGCTTGGCGGGGCTGTATTGCATAAGCTTCCTTTTTCGGCGGGTTAGGGCGGACTAAAGAAACCGGCGAAGGGGAGGGCTCCCTCACCTTCGCCGGCTTCGGCAACCATCACCGGGAACTCAACACGCAAGATTCATAATTAACCCCGTTTAATCTCATGGTACCTAGCGTACGTAAGCGGCTTCCCGTCACTGACCACGCCGCCGTTCTTGACCTCCGCCAGGAAGACGGTGTGGCTGCCGGCGTCGAGTTCCGCGCCGGAGAGGAGCGCCAGTTCCATGAAGGAGATGCATTGCGTCAGGACCGGGCACCCGTTGGCGGCCGGCCGGTGGGGCACGCCGGCGAACTTGTCCAGCGTCCGCCCGCTCTGCAGGCCGAAATGCCGGGCCAGCTCGTATCCGTCTTCACCCAGAAAGGAAACCGTCGCGACGGGGTTTTTTCGAAGAAATTCCCAGGTCAAGCTGGTTTTGGTTATGCCCAGCACCATGCGGAGCGGGTCCTCGGCCACCTGGATGAAAGAATTGACCGTGGCGCCGTTGATGCGGTCTCCATCCCTTGTGCCGACGATAAGAGGCTGTAGGCGATCCGGCGAAGCACGGGGCTGACCTCCTGCCAGATCTCCACCGGAAGCCCGGCGGTCTCCTCGGCCGGTCCCGCGTCCACGAAAGCCTCCCGGCCCGCGCCGCAGACCGGACAAACCTCTGGAGGTTCGAAACCGAGGTGGATGTACCCGCAGACCGTGCAGCGCCACTTCCTCACGGGCCAGCCTCCCTCCGCTCCTCCAGGATGCGCATGACTTCTCCGGTGTAGGCGTACGCCTTGCCGTCCAGGATATAAAAAGGCAGCACCTCGAGACCGTGTTCCGCGCCAAGCTTTCTGCCCCGGGCGCTTCCGGCCTCCACGTATTCGATCTCCGGCCAGAGCCCGCGCTTGTTTAGCACCGCCTTGGCCTGTCGACATTTGCGGCACTCATCGCTACCGACCATGAGCACGGTCATTAGAATTACCCCCGCATAACCATCTGACCTCGTAACATAAAGACAAAATAAGTTCACAAACCCGAAGACAACATGTAAATTAGACAGGATTTACAGGGTTAACATGATTATGCTTCAACAGACTGGGTTCCAGGGAAATAACAGATATGTCTATATAGATTTTAAATGAAAATGAATCCTATAAATCCTGTCAATCCTGTCCAATTTACGTTTCTTCTTGACTTACACAGGACGATTCACACTCTTTTACTTACGTCACTTGGTATGTCATCGCAATCTCGTCGCAATGGGGGAATTTCGGGCAATTGATACATTCCTTCCAGACCTTCTGGGGCATGTCATCTTTGTGCACGACCCGAAAGCCGCACTTTTCGAAGAAACCCGGCTGATAAGTCAGCGCAAAGACGGTCCTGATTTCGAGGGCGCGCGCCTCCTCGATCAGGGTCTCGACCAGCCGGCGGCCGATGCCGTGTTTGATAACATCCGGCTCCAGGGCCAGGGCTCTGATCTCGGCCAGGTCCTCCCAGATGATATGCAGCGCCCCCGTGCCGAGAAAGCGCCCCTCCTCTTCGACCACGGTAAATTCGCGCAGATTCTCATAGAGCATATTGCGCGACCGGCCCAGCATCAAACCCTGCGCCGCATAGTCATTGATCAGGCGATGGATCGACTCGACATCCGACATCTTGGCTTTTCTCAGCATCATTTTAGCGGCCTCCGTGAGTGTTTTATGGCGTATGGAGAACAGCCCGCATACGCCTCTTTGTACAGGAAGAGGGAGTACGGGTCATAACACTATTCGTTGCCTTATCTGGATCTCCTGCGCACTCGGTGTGTCAGTGTCCCATCCCACCGTTCCGCCGGGACAGTTATAACGAGAACGCCGAATTCCACTCATGCTCGTCCACCCTCCGCAGTAGTCTCCAGTTTACCACCAGGGTGACTGCTACGGAGGACGGGCCTGCGCGCCGTAGGGCTGCCATCTAGAGCATAATTGCGCTACAGCCCGCAGGCGGGTGCTCGTAATCGTACTCGTTCTCGCGATCGAACACCTTGACGATCGAGATTCGATCGCGCGCACGAGCACGACAGTTGAACTCTTCACGAAAGCTATTTGGGCGGGGGGTATATCAAGCCGGGCCGTGGGGCCTTGGCCCGACGATGGCTTATGCCAGAGCGTGGCCTCTGCCACGCTCTCTTCATGACTACGCCTGCTCCGTTGGCTCGGCGCCAGCGTCAGCCGGGCACTCCGATGCTTCGCAGGGTTCGGCCTGCGCCTCATCGGCAACGGGCGTCTCGCCGCCTTCAGCCACCGCGACGTCCGCGGCTGCTTCCTCGGCCTGTTCACAACAGACTTCACTGGAGACCACTTCCTCGTCCGGCATGGATTACCCTCCTTTCCTACAAGCTTGTATATGTTTATTGGGACGTGAAGTGTGGTAGACCGATGCCGGTAAATCATTTATCCGGGATGTCTTGGTGGTCCGGCCTGTATACGGAAATCATGTTCCACGATGTGTAAAGAAACCTAACAAAGAATTGACAAGGATAAGCCCCTGGTGCTAGACTTGGTCCATAACAATCATCCCTATACTAACTGAGGAAAGGTGGAATCACGCATGACTACGGAGAAGAAGGTACCGACCAAGGAAGAAATCCTTGCCCGCGCGCGCGAACTTGGTGTCAGTTTTGTCAGATTACAGTTCACGGACATCCTCGGTGTTGTAAAGAATGTTGCTCTTCCCGTGGAACAACTCGGCAAGGCCCTGGATAACGAGATCATGTTCGACGGCTCGTCCATCGAAGGGTTCACGCGTATTGAAGAGTCCGATATGAACCTGCGCCCTGATCCTTCAACTTTCGCCGTCTTCCCCTGGCGCCCGCGCGACGGGGCCGTGGCCAGGCTGATCTGCGATGTGTATACCGCGGATGGTAAACCATTCGCGGGCGATCCGAGGCATGTTCTGAAGCGCGCCATGGACGAGGCTGCTTCCATGGGCTTTACCGTCATGGCCGGTCCGGAGTGCGAGTTCTTCTTCTTCCAGACCGACGCGGAGGGCAACCCCACCACCGTGACGCATGATGAAGCGGGGTATTTCGATCTGGCGCCCGTGGACAAGGGCGAGGACGCCCGACGGGAGATCGTGCTCGCCCTGTCCGAGATGGGCTTCGATATCGAGGCCTCGCACCATGAGGTGGCCCGCGGCCAGCATGAGATCGATTTTAAATACGGCGACTGCTTGACCACCGCCGACCGCGTCGTCACCCTCAAGCTGGCCACGCGCGCGGTCGCGGCCAAACACGGTCTCTGCGCCACCTTCATGCCCAAGCCGCTCTTCGACGTCAACGGATCCGGCATGCACGTCCACCTATCGCTATTTGCCAAGGGTAAGAACGTCTTTTATGATCCCAGCGGCGAGTATCAGCTCAGCGAGACCGCCCGCCAGTTCATCGCGGGTATCCTTAGCCATGCCCCGGGAATCACGGCTGTTGCCAACCCGTTGGTAAATTCCTACAAGCGGCTGGTGCCCGGCTATGAGGCGCCCGTCTATATCTCCTGGTCCGCCGTGAACCGCAGCGCCCTGATCCGCGTCCCCGCGGCGCGCGAGTCCGGGACCCGCGTCGAATTCAGGTCGCCCGATCCGTCCTGCAATCCCTACCTGGCTTTTGCGGCAATCATCTCCGCCGGCCTGGACGGCATCAAGAAGAAGATGACCCCGCCGGCGTCCGTGCACGAGAACATCTACCACATGACCGAGGAGCAGCGCGCCAAGGCTGGGATCAAAAGCCTCCCCGGCAGCCTGAAAGAGGCCGTCGAGTTGTTGAAAGCGGACAAAGTGATCGCGGACGCGCTCGGCGAACATGTCCTGGCACATTTCGTCGCGGCCAAGAACGCGGAATGGGATGCGTTCCGGATCCGCGTCCATGGGTGGGAGATCGATCGGTATCTGGGGATCTATTGA
>JBLNCE010000168.1:0-10343 GCA_050260415.1 Bacteroidota bacterium
CTGAGGCGGTGAAGCATGTCCCGCCGGAGAAGGCTCCGGCCTACGGCCTCCGCCTTCTCCGCAATAGGGTGGATGCTTCTGCCACCTCGTGGCTTTTTACACCACTACCTTAGACTCTAACTCTTAGTCCGGTGATGTGTTGACTTTTGCCACTTATCTATTGCTAAAACAAGTAATGAGGAAATAATTATCGCAAGAATGTAGATAACTTGGATCATCGCCACTAGGAATGCAAAGAGAATCGCGGCACGGTTTTCTGGCCGATATGAAAATATCATGGTCAAAATCATCCCAAGTATGACAATGAGAAATCCTGAAGACAGTGAAACTACAATAGGTAACCACCATTTCTTTGTTTTATGTCCACCTAATATGCCCATGATTAGACCAATAATAACAACTGCCAATAAATGGAAAATAGAGAAATTATCTATAGCCGACCCTCTTAATGTTATTACTTCAAGTGCTAAATATAGCGGCAAGGTAACAACAAATTGCATCAGAATCATTAAGATCGAATAATATTTATCTTTCATGATATTTCCTCTTTTCATGTTTGTTATGAATTGGTGGTCATATTCAAACTCAACGGATCGCTCGGATCCCCCAGGTACCTGTCCTGCTGGATGAACGCACTCTTCCCGCTGTCGTAGAACCTTGCCCCCAGATTCCATAGCCCGTTCCCCGCATCCAACCCTCCTGTGAACCCGAACGGATCCCGGTCGCGCGGAGCCTGGCAGAGCATCTGGCCGGTGGCGTCGTAATCCCGGATGGCAATAACCTCGCCGTTATCCGCATCAACGAGCATCATCACGTCACCGCGGATATTCTGAGTTACTATGCTTTCCGACCAGTAACTCCCGTCCCAGCCGCGTGAATTACTGTACAAAACAAGTCCGATGATTACCTGGAAACTTTTTCGCCGTAAAGCTGCGGATACCTTTTCGGGGGAGTTCGTCTTGGCCGTACATCCATCTCTACAAACGCTGTGAAAAGACCCAATTCCCCCCCCCGCCCCGGAAACGGCCGCATGGGAGGGCCCACCATGGCAAGGCCGCGCATCGTTGGTTAGTTAATTGTTGCGGAATGGCGAACCGGAAGATATAATCAAGATGTGCGTACAAGTCGCGAGCGGGTGAACCGATGCCGTCGAAGGCCATACCGAAGTACCATCGGCTCAAGGAACACCTCCGGGAGCGGATCCTGCGCGGGGAATTCAAGCGCGGCGACCAATTGCCCTCGGAAAACACGCTGGCCAAACAGTTCCGCGTCAGCCGTCACACCATCCGCCAGGCTCTGGGCGATCTGGAGAACGACGGTCTGATCTACCGCGAACAGGGCAGGGGGACGTTCTGCGCGCCGAACCGCAATAACGGCAAAACGATCGCCGTCATTACCACTTACATCTCCGAATATATCTTTCCCACGGTCATCAGGGGCATCGAGGACGTGCTGAGCGCCGCGGGATGCGCGCTCGTCCTGGCCAATACCGGGAACGACAAAACAAAGGAAGCTCTCTGCCTGGAAAATCTCCTGCAGCGCGAGATCGCCGGCTTGATCATCGAGCCGACCAAGAGCGCCCGGGAGAACGTGAATCTCGGGTACTACAGGGAGATCGAGCGGCGAAACCTGCCGTATGTCATGCTGCACGCGGCGTACCACGAGCTGGAACCGGCCTACATAATCATGGACGATGAACGGGGCGGGTACATGGCCACCCAGTACCTGCTGCAGTTGGGCCATCGCCGGATCGCCGGCATCTTTAAGGCTGACGATCTGCAAGGCGTGCGGCGCCAGGCTGGATTTGCCGCCGCCCTGCGGGAATACGGCCTCGCGTTGGAGCCGGAGCTGCTTGGCAATTACGAGACCGAGCAGATATCATCGTTTCCGTACCAATTCGCCCACGGGCTGCTACGCCTGGGAAATCGGCCGACGGCCATCGTCTGCTACAACGACCAGATCGCCCTGACGGTGCTGGAGGCCATCCGGGAGAACGGGCTCCGGGTGCCGGAGCACATCTCCATCATCGGTTACGACGATTCGAGCCTCGCCGTCTCGTCGGAGACGAAGCTGACCACGATCAGGCACCCCAAGACCGAGATGGGTCGCCAGGCGGCGCGTTTCATCCTGGATATGCTCGACGGGCGTGTGGCCAAGCCGCGCTTTGTCTACCAGCCGGAACTGATCATCCGCTCCTCTTGCCGGGCGCGGGCGTAGGAATCCGGCCTTGCGGTGGTTTATTGGCCCTGGACGAGGAAGAAACACGCGAAATACCGCGGCCTTGCTTCCCAATCCCATGGCTTTTTGGTTGTACGTACAAGCAAGACGCCGCCATCCCATCCAATATCAGCGGCGGCCGTCGCGGCGGCAATACGTTCAATCCCGGGCATACCCGGCCCTGGCCGGGCACGCATAGAAAACGAGGAGGAATCGACCATGACTACCTTGGGCGTTATCATCGGCAACCGGGGTTTCTTCCCCTCGGAACTCTGCGAGGAGGGCCGCGCCCGGATCCTCCGGGTTTTGCAGGAAGAAGGCTTTGACGCCGTCTCCCTGCCGCCCGAGACCACCCCGTACGGATCCGTGGAAAGCTTCGCCGAGGCCCGGAAATGCGCGGAACTCTTCAAGGAACACCGGAGCGAGATCGACGGCATCCTGGTCACCCTGCCGAATTTCGGCGACGAACGAGGCGTGGCCGACAGCATCCGCCTGGCCGGCCTCAACGTGCCCGTCCTGGTCCACGCTTTCCCCGACGAGATCGGCAAGTTGTCGCAGGCGAGCCGGCGCGACAGCTTTTGCGGCAAGATGTCGGTCTGCAACAATCTCCGGCAGTACGGCATTCCCTTCAGCCTGACCGAACTGCATACCGTGGCTCCGGAGGCGGAGAGCTTCCGCGCGGACCTGCGCCGGTTCGGGGCGGTCTGCCGGGTCGTCAAGGGATTGCGCGGCGCCCGGTTCGGTCAACTGGGGGCCCGGCCGGCGAACTTCAACACCGTCCGGTACAGCGAGAAGCTGCTGGAAAAGGCGGGCATCACCGTGGAGACCGTGGATCTCTCGGAGGTCCTTGGCCAGGCTTGGCGGCTAAAGGATGACGCGGCGGAGGTCCAAGCCAAGCTGGCGGCCCTCAAAGGGTACGCGAAGACCCAGGGCATCCCGGCCGATGCCCTCCTGAAGATGGCGAAGCTCGGGGCGGTCGTCGATCGCCTCAGCGCCGAACGGGAATGGGCGGGCACGGCCCTGCAATGCTGGACGGCCATGGAGGATTTCTATGGCGTGGTGCCGTGCGCGGTCATGAGCATGATGAGCAACATGCTGAAACCGAGCGCGTGCGAGACGGACATCACCGGCCTGATCGGCATGTACGCGATGACCCTGGCCTCGGGCCGCCCGAGCGCCCTCCTGGACTGGAACAACAACTACGGCGGGGATCCCGACAAGGGGGTCGTCTTCCACTGCAGCAACCTCCCGCTCGATTTCTTTGGCGGCGACGCGGCCATGGACTACCAGGCCATCATCGCGGGCACCGTCAGCCGGGAGAATACCTACGGCACCATCGTGGGCCGGATCAAGCCCGGCAGGGTCACATACTGCCGCGTCTCGACGGACGATACCGCGGGCGCAATCGCGGCTTACGTGGGCGAAGGGGAGATCGTCGACGCCGCCCTGGAGACGTTCGGCGGCTACGGCGTAATCCAGGTTCCCGCCTTCCAGAAGCTGCTCCGCTTCATCTGCGAGCACGGGTTCGAACACCACGTGGCCCTCAACCCAAGCCAAACCGCGGCGGCCGTGGCCGAGGCCATGGACAAGTACCTGGGATGGCGGGTCTACCACCATCAGGGTTAGGGGCGTGTGCGAACCTCTTCGCCGGCCCAGGGGTCAAGAACAACGACATAGATCCACCTTCCCATGTCCCCGCGTCCGGGCGGCGGGAGCCGCTTATCCCGGCTCCCCTCCCCCGCGGCCGGGGAGGAAGGCGTGGATTCAGGAGGTAGGAATCATGACTGGCGAACCGTTGGTGCTGGGCTTGGACTATGGCACGGATTCGGTGCGGGCCCTGGTGGTCGAAGCGTCGACGGGCCGGGAGCTGGCCAGCGAGGTTGCGCCATACCGGCGCTGGGCCGCGGGCGAGTTTTGCGACCCGGCGGCCAACCAATTCCGGCAACACCCCAAGGACTACCTGGAAGGCCTGGAGGAAGCGGTCCGCGGCTCTTTGGCGAAATTGCCGCCCGGGGCCGGGGACCGGATCGCGGGCATCGGCGTGGACACGACCGGATCGACCCCCTGCGCGGTGGACGCGGCGGGCGCGCCCCTAGCGCTCTCCGAGGAATTCGCGGCGAACCCCAACGCCATGTTCGTCCTCTGGAAGGATCACACGGCCGTGCGGGAGGCGGAGGAGATCAACCGCGCCGCCCGGACGTGGGGGGGCACGGACTTTACCAAGTACGAGGGCGGCATCTACTCCACGGAATGGTTCTGGGCCAAGATCCTTCACGTCCTGCGGGCCGACCCGCGGGTGCGCGAGGCGGCTTTCTCCTGGGTCGAGCACTGCGACTGGCTCCCCGCCGTCCTGACGGGCACGGAGAATCCGCTGACCATGAAGCGCAGCCGCTGCGCGGCCGGGCACAAGGCCATGTGGCACGAGGACTGGGGCGGCCTGCCGCCCGAGGATTTCCTGGCGGGGATCGATCCCCTGCTGGCCGGCTGGCGCGCCCGCTTGTATCGGGAGACCCAGACCTCGGACGTCAAGGCGGGAGGACTGACGCGGGCGTGGGCGGACCGCCTGGGCCTCCGGGAGGGAACCGCCGTGGCGGTGGGCGCTTTCGACGCGCACATGGGCGCGGTCGGGGGCGGGGTGCGCCGGGGGGCGCTGGTCAGGATCATCGGCACCTCGACCTGCGACGTGATGGTCGCACCCTACGAGGACGTGGCGGGCAAGCTGATCCGCGGCATCTGCGGCCAGGTCGACGGTTCGGTCCTCCCGGGCATGATCGGCCTGGAAGCGGGACAGTCGGCCTACGGTGACGTCTACGCCTGGTTCAGGCGGATCCTGCTCTGGCCCTTCGAGGCCCTGCTGCCGCAAGTCGGCTGGTTGAGCCAGGCCGATGCCGCCCGGCTCAAGCGGGAAGCGGAGGCCGGCATCTTGCGGCAGCTCACCGCCGAAGCGGAACGCCTCGAGATCGACGAGACGGGCCTGGTCGCCCTGGACTGGCTGAACGGCCGACGCACGCCCGACGCCGATCAGACGCTGAAGGGGGCCATCGCCGGCCTGACGCTCGGCACGACGCCGGCCAAGATCTTTCGCGCGCTGGTCGAGGCGACCGCCTTTGGCGCCAAGGCCATCGTCGACCGGTTCACCGGCGAGGGGGTGGCCATCGAGGAGATCATCGCCCTGGGCGGCATCGCCAAGAAGAACGCTTTCGTCCTGCAGGTCCTGGCGGACGTCCTGCAGATGCCGATCAAGGTCGTCCAGTCCGAACAGGCCTGCGCGCTCGGGGCGGCCATCTTTGGCGCCGTGGCCGCCGGCCTGTACGGATCGGTCGTGGAAGCCCAGGCCCGCATGGCCAGTCCGTACAGCGAGGCCTACAACCCGAATCCCGCGCATGCGGCCAAATATCAAGAACTATACCGGAAATACGCGGCCGTCGGGGAGATGCTGGGTGATACGCTGCGGGGGCTATGACCCGCGTAATGACGGCGACGCCGCGAGGACTTACCTAATGGACATGTACTCTCGAAAGATCGGATGAACCCGGATTCTAAAAATGGCCACTCACCCCCGTCCCCTCTCTAAGCCTAGAGAGGGGGTGGCCGCAAGGCCGGGGGCGAGTGGCCTTCACCAATCTGGTGACGCTGAAGACGCAATCCCCATGATCTTTTTTGGGTCGATTCGATCCGGGATGAAAGGATCGATCATGATGTCGGTCGAGAAGGTCCGGGCGCATCTTGGCAGGTTCGGCAGGGAAAACGACGTCTTGACGTTCGAGACGTCCACCGCCACGGTCGAACTGGCCGCCGGGGCGCTGGGGGTCGAGCCCGCGCGCATCGCGAAGACGCTCTGCCTTAGAAACGGCGAGGGCGCCATGTTGGTCGTCGCCGCGGGAGACGCGCGGATCGACAACGCCAAATTCAAGGCGGAATTCGGCGGCAAGGCGAGGATGTTGCCGCCCGAGGAGGTCCTCGCGATCACGGGCTACGAGGTCGGCGGGGTCTGCCCTTTCGGGCTGCCGGGCGACGTCCCGGTCTTTCTCGATATCTCTCTCAAGAGATTCGCGACGGTCTTCCCCGCCTGCGGGAGCGACAATAGCGCCATCGAGCTGACGTGCGGGGAGCTTGCGGAATACTCATCGAGCGTGAGATGGGTCGATGTCTGCAGATGGTAATGGCCGAAGCTGCATAAACCCGGATAGCGAACTCAGCCTGCAAGGATCTAGGCCATCGCGATGTTTGGCGCCACCTGGAATCGGTGAAAACCCCTCACCCCCGGCCCATCCCCTTCATTCAGGTGCGCAAGAACCTCGGTACATGGCCAATGTGGGACCCATGATGCTATTTGGGCGGAGGCAGATCTCCGAGTACTTTCGCCATGGATTCCCGACTGAAGTACCGGCGTGACGCGACATCCCATTCATCCTGCCGTTCCTGCACGACCGCGCCCGCCAAGCGAATCGGAGACTGCCGATTGGGAAAGCGCACCATGGACTCACCTGGTCCGAAGTTGGAATCGATATCGGGATCGGGATCGGGATCGAAATCGATCGCAATTTTCATCCTTCGTTGACCCGGCGAAACGGCGGGATGGCGGGCTAGTCTACAACCTTGGTGATTCTTTCGACCTTTGGATCGGTGAATCGATCCAAGATATCCCTGGCGCAGGTGGAGAAGTAATACATCACCGCCGTGGGTGAATGCCTTGCCACTCACCCCCCGGCCCCCTAAGCCTAGAGAGGGGGTGCCCGCAGGGCGGGGGTTGCTTGTCCATGCAAGGTTAGTTCGATGTCGATGGCGAAAACTCCTTGATTGGTGGAACGTGGCCTCCCCGGTACAAATCCTTGAGGCCGTGGCGGTTTCGTGCCGCAGCCTGAAGCCGATAGGCGTTTGTACAATGAACACAGGAGGGAATGAATCATGCCGAGTATTTTTCTGCGATTCCCCGGAGGCAGAGCAAAATCACTGACCTTGAGTTATGATGACGGCGTAGAGCAGGATATGCGGCTTGTCGAGATCATGAATCAGTATGGATTAAAAGGGACATTCAATTTGAACAGTGGATTGTATGCCGCCGAAGGCACGATCTATCCAAAGGGGCAAATTCACCGCAGGATGAGCGAAAAGCAGGTCACGAAAACTTTCATGAATGCGGGACAAGAGATTGCGGTCCATTCATTAACGCATCCATTTCTCGATCAACTGCCGGTTGAGATGGTTGTTAAAGAAATAATCAAGGACAGGGAGAATCTGGAAAAACAGTTCGGTACGATCGTACGCGGCATGGCATATCCTTATGGCGCGCTGAGCGACAGTGTCGTGGCGGCCCTTCCTTATTGCGGTATTGCATATTCCAGGACGGTAGTCTCAACGAATGATTTCAGGATTCCGAATGATTGGATGCGGTTAACCGCGACCTGCCATCATGACTCGCCTGAGCTGCAAAATCTTGCCAAGAGGTTTGTGGAGGACCATGTAACCGGCACGCCTTATTTGTTCTATCTATGGGGACACAGCTATGAATTCGAAGCCAACGACAATTGGCATGTAATTGAGGAGTTTGCCAAATACATCGGGAAAAGGGATGATATTTGGTACGCAACAAATATAGAGATCTATGATTATGTAAATGCCTTTAATAAACTGGTATTTAGCGTTGATGGCAAACGTGTCAAGAATTTATCGAGCAGAAAGGTTTGGTTCAAATACTCCGAACGGATGATTGAGATCGAACCAGGGGCAATGATTCAAGTTTAAGTTCGAAGGTCGCCCGAAGGTGCGGCCAAGCATGACACGCCTTATCCATGGTGGGCAATGGGCTAAACAGGTAGAGGACATAATTTCTTACCTTACCAATTCTATTTCGATCGTTTTCACACTTTTCCTTTAGACCCCGCTAAAATCAAAACCCCAGCCGCTCTCGACCGGGGACTGGGGACTATCGACCGGAGACTCGGGTCTTGACGCCGATTGCGAGCACGAGCACGAATGGTCTTGAAAGATTCTCATCCTTCGTTGACCCGGCAGAACACCGGGATGGCGGGCTAGATTGGCAATTGACTTATGGCTTTAACTCAAAACTCATAACTCACAACTCATAACTTGTCAAGGTATTCTCTGAACTCCTCGTAACTCCTGAAACCCAATTCCCGAACGTACTTGCGCAATGTGACGTCGGGAATGTCCCTGCCCCTGGCGTGCTCATGGACGCTGATCGGGCTGATCGGAGCGTGCGTCAGCGGGCTGATTCCTTTCCAGATCGTCCCGTGCTTGCCTTGTCGCGACTCCAGGCCCAAGGCGGTGCAGACCTTTTCCAGCTCGCGGAAACTGCAGGTCGGCACGATCAATCCTCCAGGCTGAAGCCCAGGATCTCGGCCATCTGCCGCCGATCCACGGCCATTTTCAACCTCAGGTACTGCGCCAGGTATTGGCGGAACCTTTCAAAGCCCAGGTACTTGTCGGCATTCGTAAAAAACTCGTCCACCAGCGATTCCATGTTGTCCAGCGCCATCTCCATGGCTGCGCGCGGAGTATCGCCGACACCATCCGCGTTGAAACCATCGATCGAGGCCACGTACTGCTTGGTCTCGGGATCAAAAGCGACGGACGAGGCGAATTCCGCTCCGGCCACCAAATGGGCCAGGATTTCCGTGGGGATCAGCGCGGCCGTTTCCTCCGGTTTATGGAGTTTGCCAACGAAAAATGTCCGCTTCTTGTGAATGACCTGGTCCAGAAAGGAGGCAAGGTTGCTGCGCATCTCCCGCGAACCGATAATCGGCCCGCCCAGAACCGTTTGCACCGTTTTCCCCTCCCTGCTCCGGAGAGAACGCCCTCCCGCCCCGGGCTTCCTATCTCTGGGATTCCCCTTCTTCACTTGCTTCATCTCCAGCATAGGGTATTGCGTACGCAATGTCAACGGTGTACACAAATAGTCTATGCCGGATTCCCGCAAAAAAACCCCATCCCAATGCCCGGAAGGCACCGTTTGAGGCGCTCTTTTCATATGCTGTCATAAAACATCAGGGCTTCATGACGCGGCCGTAGGCGGATTGCTACTGCTCGACTGTGATCCCGATTTCCTTGAACCTTTGTAGAAGCACATCCAGGCCGAGCGCGTGAGGATCCACGGTGAAAGTCTTGTTGTCGATCTTGATGGTCAACGCGTTTGGTGTGAGTCGCACCTTCTTTATCTCCGCCAAGCCGAGATCGTAGCGGCGGCCAAAGACCGTGGTATAACTCAAGCGGTCTTTCTGCACATGGATGCGCCAGTTCACTTGGGCGGCCGCTATGCTCAATCCCAACAGGATGAAGCCGAGGAAGACGATTCCCACCCAAACCGTGACTGTATCATTGGGAAACAGGATCATCAAAACGAGAAAGCCCAAGAAAACCGCGGCGCAGATCGCGCCGACCCACAAATATGTTTCGGGCAGCCTGATGACGAAATCGTCACCGGAACGGTGATTGAGAGCCCTTTCATTCTCCTTTTTCACCATAAAAAAGACGAAACCAACGGCCAACGGTATCAGTATGTATGGCACGTATGGCACATCCTCACGCCCTCTCGTATTTTTGTTTACTCGTCGTGTGATGCGGCGCGCGAAAAGGCCGCCGCTTGAGCAAGGCCGCGCCGGGCCTGAGCAGGCCGGCGATGCTGCAAATCTTGGTCACTTCCAGGGCCTCGTCCAGGGACAGCTCGGGAGGATGCTTGGCAGCCTGCGGGCGAGCATGGTCTTGCCCGAGCCCGGCGGGCCGATAGCAATTATGCTTCTACCATTTTCACACTTTTCCTTTATACCCCGCTAAAATCAAAACCCCAGCCGCTCCCGACTGGAGCCAGGGATCTACAATCCAGCCACTTGGCTTTGATTCAACACTCAAAACTCATAACTCATAACTGCTCTTTGAACCATCCTCATCCCATCAAAAAAAGCGTGCTCGACCAGGAGCGCCGTCTCCAGGTAATGCGCTGTGCTTAGGGTTTCGCTGTACTCAAAGAGCTTCGCCCGGCCATCCACCGGCAGCATCGCCTCGATCTCGCCGTACAGGCGGGAGGCCCTCTCCTGCTCCAGGCCGTACTCCGCCGATTCCCGGTAAGGATCGATCCGGTCCAGGCGGCGGCTGATGAATTCCCGCAA
>JBLNCE010000169.1:0-4039 GCA_050260415.1 Bacteroidota bacterium
CGGCGAGCGAGGGCAAGAGGAACCAGACCATTGTCCTGGACAACGAGATCTATGAGATCGTCAACGATATGGCCTGGGAGCAGCGGCGGAGTTTCAGCAACATGACCAACGTGCTGCTCAGAGAGGCGCTGGTAGCCCGAGGGAAGATGGAGGGCGATAAGAAGAAATAAGGAAAGAACGGTATGTAACCACAGATTACACAGATTACACAGATTATAAAACATAAAACGGATAGTTGTTTGTATAACAATAAATAAAGGTATAATTGTAATTAATGGTTTCGATTTTATCTGTGTTAATCTGTGAAATCTATGGTCAATAATCGGGTCGCACCCTGATGCCTCTCTTCGGCAGGATGTTGGAACGCTGCTCGCTAGGATGGCTCAGAGCATGCCTTTTCCTACCATAGAGCTGGGATAAAGATCTTCTAACGGCCCGGTGTCCAGCGAAGGCTCAGTGGTGCCCACGGCCGGATATTGGCCTTTACGCGGCAAAATGGTTATAATGAGATCAGAATTGGAGGTGGGCGTCATGCCGTTTACGCGTATCACGGCTGAACCAGAGCGAATGGGCGGCGTGCCGTGTATCAGGAGCCTGCGGATACCAGTCGCCACCGTCGTGGGCATGGTGGCGAGCGGTATGACCGTCGAGTCCATTTTGGTCGAGTATCCCGATTTGGAGAAGGAGGATATCCACGAAGCATTGGCCTATGCCGCTGAAGCAGTGAGAGAAATGCAGATCCCGATGGTTGAAGGCCGGTAGGATGCGATTCCTCATCGATAATGCCCTGCCGCAGAGCTTCGCCGAAGGATTGACCAGAGCAGGCCATGACGCTGTGCATGTCCGTGCGCTGGGTATGGCGCAAGCGACGGATCGGGAGATCTTATCTTTGGCGCTGGAGCAAGAGCGGATCATTGTTTCGGCCGATACCGATTTTGGCACGATCTTGGCCTTGTACGGATTGGACAAGCCTTCGTTTATCCTCTTTCGCCGTTCGGACAAGCGGCCTTCGGCCCTACTCATGCAGTTGTTGGCTAGTATGGAACAGATCAAGGGAAGCTTGAGCAATGGCGCGGTGGTCGTTATTGAGGACAAGCGGATACGGGTAAGACAGTTGCCGGTAGAAAAAAGGTAGATGGGTTTGAGATAGGGTTATACGTGGGGACCGTCAGTATTTGGCGGTCTCGTTTGTTATGATGGAAGCGGACTCCCCCCATGCGGATATATTAACCGATCACGCCATTGAGGGGATTGCCATGCGTCTATTGCTGATCACCAGCTGCACCAAGAAGAAAGCGGCCGATCATCCCCGCCGGCTCACGCTGGATGATTTTCGCGACCCCGGCCGCCTGGCCGAACGGGAACGGGAAATGGCCGGATGCATGCTGCCCGCCGGGCGAATGTACGCCGGGCCGCAGCATGTCGGGGCCATGCGCGGGGTGGCTTTGCTGCGGCAACGTTTCGGGCGGGAAGCGGTGGCGGTCAAGATCCTCTCCGCCGGTTACGGCCTGATCGACGAAGGCAGGCTCATCGCGCCGTACGAGGCCACCTTCAAAGGGATGGCGGCCCGGGAAGCAGCGGCCTGGGCCGGTTTCCTCAATGTCGCCGCCGAGACGCGCGCGGCGTTGCGCGGCTTCCCCCTGGCCGTTTTTCTGCTGGGCGACAAATACCTGAGGGCGATCGAACCGCCGCTCGAGCCGGAGCCGGGGCAGAGGCTGATCTTCCTGGCCAAGCCGGGGGAAGCCGGGGCCTTGACCCGCCCGGGTGTGACCGTGGTGCCGGCGGGGAAAGCGGAGGCCGGCAGGTACGGGGCGGGATTGGTCTTTCTGAAAGGCCGGATGTTCGAGCTCTTTGCCAGGGGGTTGGCCCAGGAGGGTGAAGGGGTCTGGAGGAGGCTGCTCGGGGATGGGACGGCGGGGGTGTTTTCGGGATTGGTGGAAGAAGGCCTCTCCGCCAAGAGCTAAAGCACGACCGAGCCCCGGCAAGACCAGTCACGAGTCGCGAGTCCCGGGTCACGAGTCAAATGCTTAGGTTGAGCCGACTCGCGACGCGCGACTTTTGACACGTGACGATGTTTTTGATCCCAGTCCGGCCGGAGAGACGAGGTATTGACAATGACCCGCAACCAGGCTCTGGATCGTTTCTACAACATCCTGTCCGCATTGAGCGACCGCCTCGGCGGGCCGCGGTGTTTGCGGGACTGCCACGGCCGTATGGGCTGGCCGGAGCGGGGGGTCTATTTTTTCTTTGAAGACGGCGAATACCGGGAGGATGGCCGGACGCCCCGCGTGGTCAGGGTAGGGACGCACGCGGTCTCGGCCGGCTCCCGCACGAAATTGTGGCAGAGGCTGTCCCAGCACAAGGGCCATGAAGGCGGCGGCCTGCCCGGCGGTGGCAATCACCGGGGGTCGGTCTTTCGGCTGCATGTAGGAATGGCGCTTCTCAATCGCGGTGAATACCCGCCGGAGATCGGACGGACCTGGAAGCAGGGCGGCAATGCGCCGCAGGAGATCGTAGAGGTCGAGTATCCGCTGGAGAGGGATGTGAGCGCCCACATCGGGCGGATGCCTTTTCTCTGGCTGCCGGTATTGGACGCCGCCGGCAGGGAGAGTGACCGGTCGGTTATCGAAAGAAACGCCGTGGCTTTGTTGAGCAACTATGGGAAGCCGGCCGTCGATCCCCCGTCCCCGGGGTGGCTGGGGCAATATGCACAGGCGGCGGAGATCAGGGAATCGGGATTGTGGAACGTGAATTATGTGGATGAGGAGTATGAGGAGGGGTTTTTGGATGTGATGGAGGGGTATGTGATGAAAATTGAAGCGGAAGCGCGTGGGAGCGATTGAGGAGCATCGGCCCCGCGCCGATCTCCGCCCAGGAATGAATTCCTGGGCTAGGATCAAGATCGGTCTGAATCCCCCGCGGGGAATCGGATATAGATTTGGGTCTGAGATGGTTGAGCTTCGAAACCCCGCCGAATCCCCGCCGGGATTTGAGAATGGTTTTGGCGCAGCCCAGGAATTCATTCCTGGGCTGTCGGGGGTGGAGGCGATCGATCATCCCCGGGCAGGAAATTGCCGCAAAATGGCGAAATTCAGAGTAAATTTCCAGGTGTCAATGGCCGGATGGTAACACGGAGGCATTGGCGCTGTGAGATTCTACATCGCCGTGACCGACAATGACTGGTACTCCTTCCTCGCCGCGCGTTCCCCGGACGAGGTCAATTTCTGGCAGCCGAGCGGCAGGTATGCCTTCCGCGCCATCGAGCAGTATGCTCCGTTCCTTTTCAAACTGCACAGCCCGCGCAATTTCATCGTGGGCGGCGGGTTTTTCGTCAGCCATTCCATTCTCCCGCTCTCCCTGGCCTGGGCAAGCTTTGGCGAGAAGAACGGCGCCCCGGACGAGGAGACCTGCCGGATCCGGATCCGCAAATATCGTTCCCGCAATGACCCGCGACCCTCCTTTGCCAAGGCTGCGGAGGGTAAACTCGCGACCTCCACCTTCGCTAAAGCAACGGTGGCCAAGCGCGACTCGGGACTCCTCGACCCCATGATCGGCTGCATCATCCTGACCCAGCCTTTCTTTTTCCCGGAGTCCGACTGGATCCCGGCGCCGGCGGACTGGAGCCCCAATATCGTTCAAGGCAAGACCTACGACACGGAGGATTTCATCGGCCGGCGGCTCTGGGAGCAGGTGCAAGAGCGGCTGGCGTGGATGAACCTGGAGACCGCGGCCGTCACTGCGGAACCCGCGCGGGCCGGGATGGTGGCAGAGGCCCGTTACAGCTGGCAATACCTGGCCCGGCGCTTAGGGCAGGGGGCGTTCCGGGTCTTGGTGACAGATGCGTACCAGCGGAGATGCGCGATTACGGGAGAAAGAACCCTGCCGGTGCTGGAGGCGGCGCATATCAAGCCATTTGCGCAGGAAGGGCCGCATGAGGTGAGGAATGGGCTGCTGCTGAAGGAAGACTTCCATACCCTGTTTGACAAGGGGTATTTGACGGTGACGCCGGAGTATCGGGTTGAGGTGAGTAAGAGGATCA
>JBLNCE010000170.1:0-5318 GCA_050260415.1 Bacteroidota bacterium
AAGCAGCTCTAGGCGGAAGGACGTTTTCGCGCGCAGACGTACTCGCGTCCGTCGAGCACGAAAACGGCCGACAACGACGAGATGCGCAGCCCATCAGGCCGCACCGGCGCACCCGGCGCAGACCTGCAAATCAACTAGAACGGTTTGTCATAAGAAAGCTTATGCGACACGGCTTCTCGGCTTGCTTTAAGGAAGTAGTACCAATAGCGTTGTGAAATCCTAGCTTTCTCCGCCCGCGCCAAAGGCGCGGTATCTTGGAACGATGTTGAAAAGCCGATCTTCCATGACCGGGCTCGGCGGCACGTCAAAGCAAGACCAGCCCCTAACGGAGATGCACCAGCGGTTTCACCGCTCCTAGAACAATCTCAGCATCGTATTGAGCACCGCCCACATCACGGGCAGCGCCAGCAGAAGAATGGCCACTTTGCCGACCAGTTCCATCTTGCCGGCCATGGTTCCCTCCCCCGCGTCCCGGCAAACCTGGGCCGCAAAGCCAGCCAAGTAGGCCACGCCGACCACCTTGAGCGCGGTACGGAGGAAGAGCGGGTCCAGTTCCGCCCGCGCCGCCATTTCGTTCAGCGTCTGGATGACCGGCCGCAGGCGGCCCAGCGCCACCGCCAAGAGGAGGAGGCCGGCGCCCACCGAGAGCAGGGTGGCGAGTTGGGGTTGGAGTGGACGAAGGGTGACGAGAAGAACGACCGCCAACAACCCCAAAGCCAGGTAGGGCAGTACGTCCATCATGCGCCTCCTAACAGTTGCCGCTTCCGCGCCAAAACGCCGTTTTTCAAGGTACTTACGAAATCCGGGGTCAAAGCCCGAAGACCGAACGCACGTCCACAAAGAGCTGCTGAATCAAGCGGATCACCATGAAGAGCACGACCACCATCCCGGCTAAGGTAAGCATCTGAGCCTGTTCTTCCTTGCCTGCCTGCTTCAAGACCATATTCAAGACCGAGATCAGGATCCCGATCCCGGCAATCTTAAAAATGAGATTGACGTCCATCGCCATCCCCCTAAACCCGGTATCGCCGGAACCGAAACAATGGCGTTCGCCCGCGCCGAATATTCCGTAACTACGAAACACGCGAAGATTCGCAAAAAACGGGCGCATCATAGACTGACCGGTATTGAAACGCGTCTTCTCAATAAAGTAGGATGACGATCATGGCCCCGAAGGTGAAGCCAAGATAGCGCCAGACGCGTTTGGCCTTTACCGCTCCGGCCTCGGCCTCGGCGTGATGCCGGGCGAGCGTCGTCTTGGCAAGGGCCAGGTGTTTCAGCTGGTCTTCGCGGTCGCTTCCGCCAAGCACCGTTCCCAGTTGCGCGAGTGCGTCGACCTCATCGGGGGCGAGCAACATCTCCAGCTTATACCGGTTCAGGGCGGCCAGCCAGGCGGACGCCAGCGGCCTGCCGTCGCATGCGCCGATTTCTTCGGCGGCGGCGGTAAAGAATGCCCCTTCCACGCCCCCGAGCGTGGCGGCCACCCGCCGCAGCGCCGCCAGTAAAGGCAGGGCGGCAAAGCTGATGTCCGATTCGAGGTGTTGGAGCGCGGTTACCAAGCGGCGCAGCGTTGCGGATCGATCGTCAAGACCTTTGGCGATCAGGTGGCCGAAACCGCCAGACCCCGCCATAACGCAGAGGGCGCCCAGGATCCGAAGCATCCTATCCCCTCCCTGCTCGGTTGCTCCCGCCACTCGTAGAGACCCGCGACCGTTCCGGGGCCCCGGCTCGCATCGAGCACGATCAGTCGATGGAAGTACCGTTCCGCGAGTAGTTGCGCTAAGGCGGGGCGCAAACACGCCTCTTCAGGGTTGGCGGCGTGGGCTGTGGCCAGTAGCGAGACCCCGGTCTTGGCCGCTTCGGCGATCGCTTCCGCATCCTCCGGCCGGCCAATCTCGTCCGTGGCCAGCACTTCGGGCGACATGGCGCGCAGCATCAAGAGCATCCCCTCGGCCTTTGGCGCCCCATCGAGCACGTCGGTGCGCGGACCGACGTCAAGCTGCGGTTGTCCCAGATAGGAACCCGCCACTTCGGAACGTTCATCCACCAGGCTGACCTGTTGTCCGTCGAGTCCCAATTCGGGCTGGCCGAGGCTTGCCAGTCGGACAAGATCCCTGAGCAGCGTGGTTTTACCGCACCGTGGGGGCGAGAGGATGAGCGTCGACAAGAGCCGCCCGTTCCCGATCAGGGCCGGCATCACCGCCCGGCCGACGCCTGGGTGAGCCCTGGCCAGCCTAAGATTTAAGAAGCCTATCTGGCGGAGAAGGCGTATCCGGCCATGCTCGAGGATGGCATGACCGCTAAAGCCCAACCGGTGGCCGCCTGGAAGCGTGATGAACCCCCGGCGTAGCTCTTCTTCGAGGGCATAGACCGAGTGCTGGGTCATCAGTTGAAAGGTCGCCTGCAAGTCCTCGGCGGTCAAGGGAGAATTGACGTAGCGGCTGGGGGTGAACAGGTCAAGCCGGCAATCGCCGCGCGCGGTCACGACCGTAACCGGCTGGCCGAGACGCAGCCGGATCTCCTGCCAGGCGCGGCGCTCTTCCGGCGTGGGGCATCCCAAGATACTGCGGAGTCCGGCCGGGAAAAAATCGAGCCAGGATTCTTCGACAAGGTACGGCAAGAGCCCGTCCCTCCTCTGTCCTATCTCTATGGGGACGGGCTGTTCTTTATGACAGGCTTCGCCATGGCTTGACGGTCACGCTGGTCCGCGGGGCGCACGAATCTCATGGCCGCATTGAGGGCAGGTCAGTTCGAGAAGAAGGGCTTCGTCTTCCTCGTCTTCCTCCTCCCTGCCATAGATGCAACCCTCAAGCCCGCTCAGATCTTCATCGATCATCTGGACATACAGGCTCAGGTCCTCTTGCACTTCCCCGAGATCCGTCAGGCGGACGGACATTTCCTGGCAGAGATCCAGTACGGTCGCCCAGATCTTCTTCTCTCTCTCGTTCTTTGGGGCGTCTTCCCCTTCCAGCAGGCGGCGCAGGGACGCGACCAACGCTTCCAATGACGCCAAGACGGTAGCACCCCCGGAAGCTTGATAAGGCCGGGGAGAAGCCAAACAATACGCGATCCTTTTGCATGCCAGGGCCTGCGCGTGGCCGTCCGGCGCTATGCTTCCTTGATCGCCACGGTTGGGCAGTCGTCCATGGCCTCGCGGCAACAGTCTTCAGTCGTCGCCGGCACGGGATTGGTCATCGCGTCCGCTTTGCCGTCCTTGTTCCAGTCGAAGACATCCGGGCAGTGATTGACGCATAGACCACAGCTGATGCAGAGATCTTGATCGACACTCACTTCCACACGCGCTCACCTCGGGTCTATTATGTCCGGACATGCCTCCTCCTACCACCCGCGGCCACGACCCATGACCCCATGCCGGCAAGCGCGCCGGCGCAAACCGGGACAAAGCCATAGCACTCGACGCCAATGCGCACATAGGATATTCATGAAAGGGGGCAAGTCTTTTGGGTCACCATCATCACTGCCGCAGAGAGCGTGAAGCAATGCGCATGATGTGTCCACCGGGCATGATGCCGGCCAGGGAATGCGATCGGCGCCGGCGCCACCATCACCGGCACGAGGACGACCGTCGCCGCATGCACTGCTGCATGCCCATGCCCGCGTGTCCCGGAATGATGCCGATGCCTTCGCCCAATCCCGGACCATATATGCATACACCTTAGAAACAAACAAGACCGAACCGCGTGCGGAGGCGGATGGTCCACCTCCGCATGTTTTTGTCTTTTCCAGGCCGTCCCGGCGGCCCGCGGGAGGAGGAAACCATCCCGGTGGAGAATTCTGGACCAGTCTCTTGATGGAATGGGGCAAGAGGCAGAGGCAAGAGGCAAAAGACAAGAGGCAAGAGGTAAAAGGCAAAAGTATATCCGTATACTCGCCATGGAGGGTACCCTTTGTGGAACAGTTCCTGGTCTCCCTTCAACCATGCCCCGATTACGAACCGGCGGTGGTCGCCGGCGCGGTGGCGGCGGTCCTCAGAGACCTTGGGGGTATTGCGGGATCGATCGCCCCGGGCGGGCTGGCGCTCATAAAACCGAATCTACTGGCCGCCGAGCCGCCGGAACGGGCCGTGACCACCCATCCCGAGGTTGTGCGGGCGGTCGTGGCGGCCTTTCGCGAGGCCGGCGCGCAAGTGGTGGTCGGCGACAGCCCCGGCATCGGCTCGTGCCGCGGGGTGGCGGAAAAAACCGGCGTGGCGGCGGCGGTCTCTGCCGCCGGGGGCAGGCTCGGCACATTCGACCAAACCCTCAACCTCGGCCATGGCGCCCAACGCCACTTCCCGGTCGCCGCCGAAGTATGCCGGGCCGACCTGGTGGTAAATCTACCCAAACTGAAAACCCACGGCATGATGGTCATTTCGGGCGCGGTCAAGAACCTCTTCGGCTGCGTGGTAGGCCTGCGCAAACCAGGCTACCATATGGAATGTCCGGATACGCGGGCATTCGCGGCCATGCTTCTCGATCTTTGCCAGACGATCGCGCCTGGACTGACCATCATGGACGCGGTCGTATGCATGGATGGACCCGGCCCGCGCCACGGGCGCCCCCGTCCACTCGGACTACTAATCGGCGCCCGCGATCCGTTGGCGCTCGATTTCGTGGCGGCCGAGATCGCCGGCATACCCGCGCGCTCCGTCCCGCATCTGCGGCTGGCCCAGGAGCGGGGGATGGCGGCCGCGGACCCCCGCCATCGATTGGTGGTCGGCCTGGACCTTCAGTCTTGCCGGAGAGGCGGCTTTGATGTGCCCCGGGAGCTCAGGCGGAGCGACTTTTCCATCCCTCCGGGCCTGGTCGGTCTGGCCCGGCGATGCTTGACGTCGCGCCCAGTCGTGCATGGTAAGTGTATAGACTGCGGCGCATGTGCTTCCGTTTGTCCGGCCGGCGCCATTGCCGGCGGGCGGGGGCGCGCGCGCATCAAGCGGGACAAGTGTATCAGGTGCTATTGTTGCGAGGAAATGTGCCCGCACGGGGCGATTACGCTTCATCAAGGCATCATCGGGCGTCTCTGGCCCTGGGGGTGACTGGCGTAGCGACATCATGGCGCCGCCTCCTGTTTGACCTGGATAACACCCTTTATCCCGCGCAGTCGGGCTTGCTCGCCCACATAGACCAGCGTATCAACCAATACCTGGCTTTGCGGCTGGGTTTGGAGCATACCGCCCTCGACCGGTTGCGCCGTGAATACAGTTCCAAATATGGTTCGACTCTGCGTGGCGTCAAGGAGAACCATGGCTTGGATCCGCTGGAATACATCGCGTACGCCTATGATGTCGATCTGCATCGGTTCTTACGTCCGGACGCGGA
>JBLNCE010000171.1:0-6822 GCA_050260415.1 Bacteroidota bacterium
AAATAGCGAGGTACAAAATGTTCTGGTCTTCAGTGCTCACCTGCCTTCTCTCGATCGTGGCGGGTGGAGGGGCTTTCTGGCTAACCCTGTACTTCAGAGTCCAACCCCAGCTCCTGCTCCCGCTCGGGCCGCTCGTCATGGCGGTTATGCCGCCGGACATCGCCGCCGCCACCGTCGCCGGGGCTTGGCTGGCCGTGGCCTTCTTTGCGAGGGGACATGAGGGGATCCCGGTGCCGGACGAGGGCATCGGCTGGCGCAAAGTCGTACGCGATGCGGCCGGCATCACCGTCGCGGCCCTGGTTGCCTTGTTCTATCTCTACCGGCAGCGCGGGAGCAGCGTACCCGGCGTGGTGCTTGCTTTGGGGCTCCTTCTCCTGGCGATCCTTACTCTCAGCTACTTCCACGCCATGGCCTGGGACATCCCCCGTCAGCTCCGCGTGGGTCACGGATACGCCGTGGGATTCCTCTCGTTCTTGCCCTGGGCTTATATCCTGGCCCGGCAAGGATGGGTCGTCTTCGGCCTAGGGTTTCTTTCTTTTATGCTGCTGCCCCCGTTCATGTTGGCCGCGGTCGACCTGAGTCTGGCGCTCCCCAAGTTCAGGCGGCGGCGCCTCCGCCGGCCGACGGTGACCATCCGGCTGCCAAGACGGTAGGAGTGAAACCTCCTTGGACAAATCCCAAGTCAGCTCCATTTTGAATGAGATCGGCCTTCTGCTCGAGTTGGTCGGGGAAAACCCGTTCAAGGTGAGGGCGTACTATCAGGCCGCGCGTACAATTGAGGGGCTGGATGAGGATCTGGATACCCTCGCGCGCGAGAATCGCCTCGGGGATGTGTCCGGCCTCGGGCCGGCCCTCAAGGAGAAGATAACCACCCTCGTTATGACCGGACGGCTGCCGTATTATGAGGATCTGCGGACCCAGGTGCCGCCGGGGCTCTTGGCGATGCTACGCCTGCCGGGCTTGGGTCCGCGCAAGGTACAGACGCTCCACCGCGCGCTTGGTCTCACGGATCTCGCCGGACTCGAGGAGGCGTGCCGAGAGCACCGAGTGCAAGGATTGCCGGGCTTTGGCCCCAAGACCGAGCTGAAGATCCTTGCCGGTCTGGAATGGTTCGCGCAACGCCGCGGGCAGCATCTCTGGGTCGACGCGTGGATGGCCGCGGATGAACTGCGTCAATCCTTGGCCGCCCTCGCCGAGGTTAGCGGGATCGACATCGCGGGCAGTTTGCGCCGGCGTAAGGAAATCGTCAAGGATATCGACCTCGTCGCGGTCACGGCCGCGCCCGCGGCGGTGGCCGAGGCTTTCATCAACTTGCCGTCCGTCGGCAAGGTGAACGCCAGGGGCGAGACCAGGGTGGCGGTGACATTGCAAAGCGGGATCGACGTCGATCTCCGTCTGGCGGCCCCGGAAGCCTATGCCGCGCTACTGCTCCACCTCACCGGCAGCAAGGAGCATAACGCCGCCCTGCGAGGCTTGGCCAAAGAGCGCGGTCTCAAGCTCAACGAGTACGGTCTCTATCGGGGGGACGAACGCCTCCCTTGCCTGAGCGAGGAGGAGATCTACCGGGCGCTCGGGCTGCAGTACATCCCGCCGGAACTGCGGGAGGATCTTGGTGAGATCGAGGCCGCCGCGACGGGCAACCTGCCTCCGCTGATCGAGGCGAGCGACGTCCGCGGCGCGCTCCATAACCACACTTCCGCCAGTGACGGCACTGCTTCCCTGGCCGAGATGGCCGCCGCGGCGGCCGCCCTGGGCTGGGAGTATCTCGGGCTTGCCGATCATAGCCAGTCGGCCTATTACGCGGGCGGGCTCCGACCGGAGTCGGTGCTCAGGCAGCGGGAGGCCGTCGCCGCCCATAACCGGACCGGCCGCGGGCCATATCTCCTGGCCGGTATCGAGTCCGAGATTAGGCCCGACGGCAGCCTGGACTACCCGGACGAGATCCTGGCCAGCTTTGATTACGTGGTGGCCTCGATCCACACCGGCATGGGCCTCGGCAAGGACGAGATGACCGCCCGGATCCTTAAAGCACTGCGCAATCCCCACACGACCATCCTCGGCCATCCCACCGGACGCCTCCTCCTGCAGCGGGAAGCCTATGCCATCGACCTCGACGCGGTTCTGGACGCGGCGGCCGCAAACGGAGTGGCGATCGAGATCAACGCCAGTCCGTACCGGCTGGACCTCGATTGGCGTTGGTGCCAGCGGGCGCGGGACAAGGGCCTCGTCTTTTGGGTCAATCCGGACGCCCACAGCACCAGGGAACTGGCCAATTACGCATACGGGATCGGCGTGGCCAGAAAGGGTTGGTTGCGGGCGGACCAAGTCGGGAATACCTGGACCCTGGCCGAGGTGTGGGAGAACTGGCGCAAGAAGAGGAGCTGAACAAGGCGATCGGGATTTCGGACCTCGCGCTCAATACGGCCATTCAGTGGCGGGAACGTCTGCATCAACACCCCGAACTCGGCTTTGCCGAACATCAAACCGCCGCCGACGTCGCTGAAAACTTGCAATCGCTCGGCTGGCGGGTTACGACGGGTCTCGCGGGCACCGGGGTCTTGGCCGTCCTGCCCGCCACCGAACCTGGACCGCGGCTACTTCTGCGGGCGGAGCTCGACGCGCTGCCGATACAAGAGGAGACGGGCGTTTCCTTCGCCTCGGTCATCCCGGGCGTGTCCCATGCGTGCGGACACGATGCGCATATGGCTATCCTGCTCGGCGTGGCGGCCGCCCTTGCCGAGAGAGAGCAGCCCCATGGCGAACTTGGTTTGCTCTTCCAGCCGGCCGAGGAACTGCAGGGCGGCGGCAAGCGGCTGGTGGAGGAAGGACTCTGGGCGCGGTTCGACGCCGATTGCTGCCTGGCGCTGCATGGTTGGCCGGCTCTGCCGGCCGGAGTCTTCGGTCTGGTGCCAGGGCCGTGTCTGGCCGCGATCGATTCATGCCGGATCAGGGTCATGGGCCGGCCTGGGCACGGCGCGGCCCCGCACGAAACCATCGATCCGATCGTGGTCGCGGCCGAGTTAATTCTGGCGCTGCAGACCATCATCAGCCGCAATCTGAACCCGTTGGCGCCCGCCGTGCTTACTTTCGGCAGGATCAATGGCGGCAAGGCCGAGAATGCCGTCGCCGCCGAGGTTTCACTCACCGGCACCATGCGTTACTTCGATCCGGCGGTGGGGGCAATGCTTGCGGACATGATCGAGAAGAGGGGGGCGGGTATAGCCGCCGCCCACGGCGCCCGCATCGAGGCCTCGATCGAGCCCGGGTATCCGGCCACGGTAAACCATGCCGGCGTCATCCATTGGCTCGAGGAGGTGGTCCAAGCCGAATTCGGCCCGGATGGCAGCCAGGCGATGCAACCCGTCATGGTCAGCGAGGACTTCTCCTACTATCTCAGGGAGCGGCCCGGCGCCATGATCTTCCTTGGCACCGGCGGATCCTATCCACTCCACCATCCGCGCTACCTCATGCCCGATAACTTGCTGGATCGTGGGATCCGGTTATGGCTGGCGGTCATATCCGCCGTGACACGCGCGGCTACTCTTCCTTGGCGGTAATCGCCACGCCGTCGACGAGCAGGTAGGGGAGGACCATCCCCCCCCACACCTCCTCCGTATCGTTGCTGATATTCACGATCTGGGAGCGAAGAAGCCCGAATACGTCCGCCGACAGCATGGTGTTCTTGACGCGGCCGATGACCTCGCCGTCGCGCACCAGAAAACCAAGCATGATGTTGCCGCTGATCACGCCGCCGTACGGATTTCCCTGACTCGCGCCCATCAGATGGTAGACGAGCAACCCTTCTTTAATCCCCGCTTGCAGGCGGTCGGCCGGTTCGCCGCCGGGTTTTACCGCCAGCGTGCTCGGTCCGGGCGAGGGCGGTGACGACCAGCCGCCGCGGCGGCCGTTGCCGTTCGGTTTGACGTTGAGTGCGGCCGCGGTATCAAGATCCACGAGGAAGTTCTTGAGCACGCCGCCCTCGATCAGGTCCGTCCTCTCGCCCGGTATGCCCTCGGCGTCAAAAGCGGCGGAAGCCGGAAAATACGGGCGCAGGGGATCATCATATAACGAGAATGACGGCGAGAACGCTTCCTCCCCGAGCCGTCCGCGGAAAGGCGAGGTCCCTTTCTCCACCGCCTTACCGTTCAAACAGGCCAGGATCGGATTGAGCAACGCCGCGTGTGCAATCGGCGCAAAAAGCACGGGATACCTGCCTGAGTTGAACCTCACGTTGTTACGGCCTTGCTTGAGGTGGATCAGGGCGCGGTCCCGTAAAGACCGCAGACGATCCGTGCGCCGGCAGCTGTAATGTCCCTCGGAGACTTCGAGGAAATTCTCGCCTTCGACCAGAAGTCCGCCGACCGAACCGCCGAAAACCGTCTTCCGCGCCTCGGCCGCCAGTCCGGAAGTATTGGCCAGGCTGACGGCGGCCTCGGCGGCGGTCAGGGAGACGGAGGCCTTGAGTTTGCCGTCGAACGAACGCAGCGGTTCGAGCAGTTCCTCGCCGTAGGCGACCATCTCCTCGGGGGTTACTTTCGTCACCGGCGCATCGAAGACCGGGACATCCCTGAACGTCCCGGGCCCCGGGAACGCGAACCGCGCTTTCTTGCCAAAAGCCGCCGTGGCCATGGCCTGTTCGAGCAGGCTGATATTGTCGGCCGGCAGGCTGCTGGTGGCAAAGCCTATGCGGCCCTGATGGATGACGCGCACCGCCAGGCCCGCCCGTTCGATTGTTTCCGCTCTCTTAAGGCGGTTGTTTTCAAATTCGATCGCTGTTTCGCGGGAGGTAATCTGAAAGACTTCGGCGTGAGCCCCCAGCGCGCGGGCGCGGTCCATGATCTTCGTCATGACTACCTCTTGCCTCCGATCACAACGCGTTCTATGCGTACGTGCGGACTCCACATGCTGACCGGCAAGGGATACTGGCCGGCCTTGCCGCAGCCCCCGGGGCTTTCAAACTTGGTCTGGTCGTTTCCCACCCGGTCTATACTTTTCAGCGTCGTAAAAACGTTTCCCGTGAGGGTGACGTCGCGGACCAGTTCCGCCAGTCGCCCCTGGCGGATCATCCGGGCGCGGCCCGCGGAGAAGGTGAATTGCTCGCCGTCGGTTTGGCCGCCGTATGCTTCCTGGGCATAGACCCCCAGAGAGACATCGGCGAGCATTTCGGAAAAGGAAGACGAGCCCGCCTCAATGCAGGTCGTGCGCATGCGTGGAATCGGGGCGAAGGTATAGTTGGCGGCGCGGGCGTTGCCTGTCGGGGCCTCGCCCATCTTGCCCGCCGTCTCCCTTGAATGCAGGCGGCCGACAAGGATGCCGTTCCTTATGAGGTATGTCTTCTGCGTCGGCACGCCCTCGTCATCGTAGCGCAGATACCCCCGCGCGCCGGGTTCGAGGCCGGTATCGTAGACGGAGAGTATGTCCGCGCCCACTTTTTTGCCAAGACACATTAGGCTCTGCAGTTCTTCATTTTCATAGACGTTATCGCCCTCGCTGAGGTGTCCGAAAGCCTCATGGATGAAGACCCCGGCCAGGATGGGATCGAGGATTACAGTGTATTCGCCGCCCTGGATGGGCGCCGCGTCGAGCATCGCCGCGGCGGACATGCAAATATCGCGAACGTGGTCCTCATGGCCGAGAATCACATCGGCATCGCTCGTGCTGCCAAAACCAAAGTGCTGAATCCGGGTGTCCGTCTCCCGCGTGGCGATGGCGGTACAGCTGCCGGCGACATCGATGCGTTCCTGCTCGATGTAGGTTCCTTCCGAATTGGCAAAGTACTTGCGCACGTATGCATCAGCGTATGACACGCCGGAACTGGCGATTGGTTGGCCAAAGGCCAGGATCTGGCGGTTATAGTCCTCGCAGATGCGGGTCTTGTCGGCGAGGGAAATCCCGCGGGGGTCTTTGCGTATGTCGAGCGGCACGATGTCCTCCACCGGGTTAACGGGCGCCAACTGGCTGCGTTCTTTCTTTGTCCGCCCGATCAGCGCCGCCTGGCGGACGGCTAACTCGACCAACTCGGAGAGGTTGCTGAGGCGGTTAAAGGAGACTATGCCCCAGCCGCCGTTCTTCAGAGCCCTTACGATACCTCCGCTGTTGGTGGTCTGGGCGATTGACTCGAGGACGGGGCCTTGAAATCTCAGACTGGTGACATGGCGTTCCTCGAGGCGTATCTCGCAATAGTCCGCCGCGCGCCCCGCGACGGCATACCGGAGTTGATCGCGCATAGCCACACCTCCATGGGACTAGCACTCGATGACCTTGGCCGCTGCGTGCAAAGCCCATCGGTACAAATTATATACGGGGTCACCCGGCTTTACTCGGACAGAATCCGCAAGCGGTAGATGAACAAGGTATAGTTCGGGCCGCGGGCTGATTCTCCTGTTAGCCAAAGTATAATCCGCCAAAACTCTTGACAAGGATACGCCGTCTGTGGTATAAATAGTCTTGCCGCCTACGGGCGGCAACAGTTTGGCCAGGCTTCCCGGGAATATTTGGCAACAAGATGGACTTGACGAACGGAAGCCGCCCGTGATAGGATGAGTCTCCTGCGGTTCCAGAGAACCGGGGCGACGAGGGCGCTGCGACGAGGTTGGCAAGAGATGCTAGTTGACAGCGAGGCCAAGTTGGTGATAAAATAGACAATTGCGACGGGTATGCAAGACGAACGTCGCAATCCACCCCTGAGACCGGGGGTTGGCCCTGAACCTTGAAAACTGAACAGTAGAGACGCCATAAGAGAGCTCAAAGCTTATGAGGGTTGTTGAAGCGGGAGCTTCAGCAACGGGCTTGAGAGGTTCTTTTGAGCGATACCAACGAATG
>JBLNCE010000172.1:0-5082 GCA_050260415.1 Bacteroidota bacterium
GCACATCTGGGGACCGAGGGGGAGAGGGCTTTCATCGATGCAGCGAAGCGCCGTTGCGGGGCCCGCGCTTTACGCGCATAGGCTCCTGGGGTACAATGGTGCTGTAATAGAGAGGTGATACCCGTGGTTACCGAGGCGGATCTGCGTCTCCTGCCGGCGAAACCCGGCGTTTATATCATGCGCGGCACGCGGGGCGAGGTGCTCTACGTCGGCAAAGCCCGTTCCCTGCGCAATCGGGTGCGGTCGTACTTCCAGAACGCACGGCCTTTGGACCCTCGGATTCAACTCATGGTCGGCCAGGTGGATCGGTTCGAGTGCATCACCACGAGTTCCGAGGTCGAGGCGCTGGCGCTGGAGTCCAATCTGATCAAGGAACACCATCCGAAATACAACGTCAAGCTCCGCGACGACAAGCAGTACCCATTCATCCGGGTCACTTGGCGGGAAGAGTTCCCCCAGTTGCTGGTGGTAAGGCGGGTGCAGAACGACGGCGATCGGTATTTCGGACCATATACCGACGCCGGCGCCCTCCGCGATACGCTGCGCTTATTGCGGCGGCTCTTTCCCATCCGCAGTTGCAAGCATCAGATCGGCGTCGAAAAAGTGGAACGGCCCTGCTTGAACCAGCACATCCATCGCTGTCTCGGTCCCTGCGTCGGGGCGGTGACCGCCAAGGCGTACCGGGAGATGATCGAGCAGGTCTGTCTCTTTCTGGCCGGACGGCAGGCCGAATTGATCGACGATCTGGAGGCGCGGATGGAGCAGGCGTCCCGGCAGTTGCAATACGAACAGGCGGCCGTGCTCCGTGATCGGCTGGCCGATCTGCGTAAAGTGATCGAACGCCAAAAAGTGGTCTCCACGGCCGGGGAAGACCTCGATGTCCTGGGGGTGGCGCTGGGGAATGAAGACGCGCTGGTGCAGGCCTTCCTTGTCCGTGACGGCAAGCTGGTCGGCCGTAAGCACTTCTTCCTGACCGGCGGGGCGGAAACGGGGCAAGAGGGAATACTGCACGCGTTTATTTTGCAGCATTATGCGGAAGCGCTGCAAGTGCCGCCCCGCATCCTCCTGCCGGCCGCGGTGGAGGACCAGGAAGCCCTCTCGGCTTGGCTCTCGGAGAAACACCATCGCAAGGTCAGATTGGCCGTGCCGCAGCGCGGTGAGAAGAGCCAGCTCGTGCAGATGGCGATGGAAAACGCGGAGATGCTATTGGAACAGGAACGGGTGCGCCGCGCGTATGCCAGCGACCGCGCGGCCGCGGCCTTGACGCAGTTGGCCGAGGCACTGGCGCTTGCGAATCCGCCGCGGCGGATCGAGGCGTTCGATATCAGCAATACCCAAGGCCAGGAGGCCGTGGCGTCCATGGCGGTCTTCATCGAGGGCAAACCGGCGCCCGAAGAATACCGGCGTTTTCGGATTCGAACCGTCCAAGGGGCAAACGACTACGCTATGCTTCAAGAAGCCACCGGCCGCCGCTTTCGCCGGGGGATGGCCGAGAAAGACGCCGGCAAACGCGGCGGCTTCGCCGATCTGCCTGATCTGCTGCTGGTCGACGGCGGTAAAGGCCAGCTCAACGCGGTGCTTGCTGAATTGGAGCCAACCGGGGTCATGCCGGCCACGATCGGCCTTGCCAAGGAGAACGAGGAGATCTATCTGCCCGGCCAAAGCGCGCCGCTGGTGCTGCCGCGGGATTCGGAGGCCCTCCGTCTGGTCCAGCGCATCCGGGACGAGGCGCACCGTTTTGCCGTGACGTACCACCGCAGGATCCGCGAGAAAGGCGCCACCGCTTCGTTGCTTGACCAGATCAGCGGCATCGGTCCCAAACGCAAGCGGGCGCTCATCAAGCAGTTCGGTTCCGTAAAGCGGATCTTCGAGGCGTCGATCGATGATCTCCTTGCCGTTGAAGGCATGACCAGGCAGTCGGCCGAGGCTGTCTATTACGGCTTGCGTGCGGGTAGATGATTGTTTATATATACCTTAAAAATATTAAACCCAACCTTGACTTTTCTGCGACCGAAATATAAGATCCTGATGGAAGGAGCTGGGCTGCTTGACTGAATCGCCAAACGCCGACGGGCGGCCTGAGATGCCGAGTCTCTGCCCGGCTTGCGGGCAGGATCTCTTGGTGACCGAACTGAGCTGCGCGGAATGCCGCACAACGGTCAAAGGCCAGTTCTCGGCAGGCCCTCTAGGCCGGCTGCCCAAGGAACAACAGCAGTTTCTGCTGGTCTTCGTGCGCAGCCGCGGCAGTATCCGCGAGGTAGAGCGCGAGCTCGGTCTCTCATATCCCACTGTCCGCGGCAGGCTCGATCGGCTCATCGCCGCACTGGACGCGGCGGGCGGGGAGGATCTTCCCGCTCCGTCCGCGCGCCGCCAGGAGATCCTGGGCCTGCTCGACCGGGGAGAGATTACCGCCAGTGAAGCTGTGGAGCGTCTCAAGCATGCGGGCAGGAGAATGCCGGGCTAACCCGGCGAGGCGTTGCTGGCCGGTTTCCGGCTAGAACAGATCGGTTGGGAGGCTGGACAAGATGGGACGCAGGATCGGCTTTGGCATGCTCCTGGTCTTTCTGGGCGTCGGTCTTTTGTTCCTACAAATCAGCGGTTTTACCTGGGACTGGACCCAGCTCTGGCCGCTCGTCTTCGTGTTCCTGGGCATGCTCGACATGATTGAAAACGGTTGGCGCGGCCTGCGCGGCGGCGGCGGCTTCCTTCTGCTGGTGGGGGGGTTTCTTCTCCTTTTTACCATGGGGCTGTTGCCATGGCCTCTACGCCAGGCTTGGCCGGTAGGGCTTATCCTGCTTGGATTGCTGAGCCTGCTCGGCGAAAGACCCAGTATGCCCATGGCGGTCGTCCTGATCGGTGGCGGGGGCTTTCTCCTGGCGATAACCACCGGGCGGCTGGCCGGCGGCTGGCGGCAGTTTTGGCCGGTATTCCTCATCCTGGCCGGTCTCGTCGCCCTGGTCGGCCGCGACGAGCGGCGCCCGGACGAGTCGCGAGTCCCGGCGGCGGCGCCGCTCCGGAGCACCGTACCGCCCGGACAGCAAGATAGGCTCAAGATCCTAGCCCGGGTTCGGGCCGGTGAGCTCACGGTCGAGGAAGGGGCGGCCATCCTCGAGGAACTCAAGGAGGCCGAAAACAGGGAGAAAACCTGAACGGCGTCCATCGGATCGGCCCCGGCGGGTCCGTCAAGCCACGCGCGAGGGAAGGGTGGAACATGCAACAGGAACGCCAGATGATTCTACGTATGCTGGCCGAGGGCAAAATCACGCCGGAAGAGGCGGCCGCGCTCCTGGACAGTCTAGAGGCCAAGCCCGAGGCTGCCGCCAGGGGCGGCACCGCCGCCGGCGCGGGCGAGGGTCTGGTCGAAGGATTGGTGGGCATGGCCGGCCGGGTCGCCTCGTGGGGCGCGGAGTTCGGTGCCAAGGTGGCCGAGGAGATCCGGGAGGGGCGCGTGCCCGTGCTGAAATGGATCGGCGATTGTTTTGACGGCCGCGAGTCGGTGACGGAACGCGCGGGAAGGTTTGAGCGGGATACTGTGGAGATCGACTGCGCGTGCGAGGCCGGTTCTTTCATCCTGCGCGGCGGCGATGGGCCTGAATACCGCCTGGCCGTCAAACAGCGTTTCGGTCAGGCCGAGGGTCCGGCCATTATGGCGGCCGGCGACCGGTTGACCCTGCGCGGCAACGGGATCGTCCACGGCGAAATCACCCTGCCCGACAATCTGCGCTACCGTCTGAGGCTGAGGTCGCACGCCGGCCGGCTGGAGGTGGACCGTCTGACGGTGGAGCAGGGCTCCATCATCACTGAAGCCGGCAGCGTGCGCCTGGCCCAGCTGTCGGCGGAGGACTTGACCGTCAAGTCTTCCGCCGGGTCGGTGGAAGGGATCGGGTTGGCGGCGAGAAACCTCAACGTGGCAACGCACTGCGGACGCATCCACCTCGAGCTGGCGCCCACGGCGGATGGCCGTTGCTTGGCCGAGACGGACGTCGGCGCGGTCAGCATCGTCGTCCCCATGCGGGAGGAGGTTGGCTACCGGCTGCGCGCGCGGGCAAACCTGGGCCAGATCACGTGCGGGCCGGAATTTACCATCAGCGACGACGACCGCTCGATCGGGCAACGCCGCTTGGTCGCGGAGACTCCGGCGCTGGCCTCCCGGGAGCATAGGATCGAGCTTGAGGTCCGCGCGGAGTGCGGCTCGATCAGAGTGAGCGGAAGACGATGAGGCCGCACATGCCAATCAGACTCATCCTCCTCGATCTCGACGATACCCTGCTCGGCAAGGACCTCCAGATCTCCGCCGCCAACCGGGAGGCTCTGGCCCGGGCCGGGCAACGCGGCGTCCAGGTCACGCTGGCTACGGGCAGGATGTTTCGGTCCATGCGTCCCTATGCGGAGATTCTCGGGCTTGAGCTGCCCTTGATCGCATACAACGGCGCCCTGGCGCGTCCGCTCGCCGGGACGGACTTGTGGCACGAACCCCTGGCGCATGCGACCGCGCAAGCCTTGTTGGCGCGTCTGGCGGACCACGACGTCACGGTCAACCTGTATCTGGACGACCGGTTGTATGTAAAGGAACTCGACCGTCGCGCCCAAGCTTACGCGGCCAACGCGGGCGTGCCTGCGGAGCCGATTGGCGACCTGGCCGCGTTTCTAGGCGATCGCGCCCCCACAAAGATGCTGGCGATGGGCGCCCCGGATCTGCTGGCGGGCTTGCGTGCAAGTCTTGGCGCCGAGTTTGCCGGCCGGGCGGAGATAGTCACGTCCAAACCCCATTACCTCGAGATCATGGCCCCCAATATCTCAAAGGCCATGGCCCTGGAACGGCTCGCGGCAAAGCTCGGGCTGGAACTCAGCGAGACCATGGCCATCGGTGACGGCCCCAACGACCTCGGGATGCTCTTACAGGCGGGCGTGGGCGTAGCGGTCGGCAACGCTCCGCCCGAGGTCAGAGCCCGGGTGCCGCGCGTCGTCGCCCCGAGCGACCGGGACGGCGTGGCCGAGGCGGTCTATAAGTACATACTTTCAGAAGAGTGAAGGGGTGAACGGGTAAAGTAGCTTTACTGGTCTTCGCCCCTCGCCCCATAA
>JBLNCE010000173.1:0-63973 GCA_050260415.1 Bacteroidota bacterium
CGCCACTCCGCCAGGAGGGTTGAGGCGCTTCCGAGAGCCGGATCAAAAAAGGATCCTTCTCGACGCCGCGGGAAAGATCCTGCCCAATAATGGCAAATATGGTGAAGAATCGGTACAATTCAAACGTAAAGGACGGGGGCTGAGTTCACCCTGCGGCCTTGCGCGTTTTGAACGGATGCCTCACCCCGGTCTCGGCGAAGATGGTCATCTCGGCGATATTGACCACGTGGTCGCCGATCCGCTCGAGGTATCTGGCGGCCAATAACAGGTTGCTGGCCTGGTCCACGTATTCCGGGCCCTTTTTCATGAAGTCCGTCAATTCCTCGAGCAGAAGCCGGAATAGGGTATCGACTTCGGCGTCCTCATCGTGCATCCGGCGGGCGGACACTAGATCCTTCTCCACATGCGCTTTGAGACTCTTGCGCATCATGGCCTGGACCAGACCGCCCATGCGCGGCACATCCACCAGCGGCTTGAAATAGGGGCCTTTCCCCTTGAGCAGCAGCGCGATTTCCGCGATATCGCAGGCATAGTCGGCAATGCGTTCGAGATCCCTGGAGATCCGCATCGCCGCCGCCATGAAACGGAGGTCACGGTCCACCGGTTGTTGAAGCGAGATGAGATCGATGACTTCCATTTCCAGGGCTTCGTCCAAGGCATCGACCTCGTCATCCCCGGCGAGCGCGGTCTGGGCAAGCTGCTCATCCTGGTCTGTGAGCGCGCACATCGCCTCCGACAGCCGCCGCTCAACCAGATCGCCCATGCCGAGCAAGCGTTGGCCGATCTCGATCAGCGCGCAGTCATAAGCGTTGAGACGCCGATTCATGGTCATTTCTCCTTAACGGTTCGCAGGAATCCTGAAAAGCGTTAGCAAAGAACCCGATCTTAACCACGAAACACACCAAATACACGAAAAGTAAACAACTTGATCTAGCCTTATTTCGTGGCCTTTCGTGTGTTTTGTGGTTGGTAATTATTCCGTTATCTTATCTTCTAATTTTGTCAGAAACCTGGGTTGCCAGATTAGCCAATTCTATACCTTTTCGCAATCAAGGCCTCAACATCACGTACGTCGCGTTTGAACGGACCTTCGGCTTCCATCTTGATACTCACGGCCGCGGCGGCCCAGATGGCGGCCTCGTACGGTGGCGCGCTCAAACGTTTGGCCATGTAAGAGGCGATTACGGTATCGCCCCGGCCGCTCCGGCCGACCAGCTTTTCCGGGTAAAACCCGGCGTCGTAATAGTTCTTGCCGTCATAGACCAAGAGCCCGTTGCGGTGAGTCAGGACTACCTCCTTGGGTCCGAGATCAGCCAGGATCCTGGCGGCTTTGCGGATATCCGATTCGCCGGTCAGGAATTCCGCTTCCACCGCGTCGGTTTTTACCACGTCCGCCCTGGACAGAACCGCCGCTTTTTCAGGCCACGGAGCGTTAATCAGGACGCCGTCTTCGCGGATAATGCGGATGTAACCTTGGACGTCGATCGAAATAAAACCGTTTCTCTGTTTGATTTCGTCGATCACTTCGAGCGGTACCTCGCCGCGGATCGAGGGGCTGATTACAAAAGCCTTGGCTTTGATGCCTTTCACTTCGTCGACGGTGAAAGAACCGGCCGTGGTGGTAACGTACAAGGTGCGTTGATCGACGTTTTCGGTCGGATACTCCAACGTCATGCAGATTGAATGCGGCGTAGCGGTGGCGAAAACATCCACGCCCAGTTTTCTAAGCTCCGCGACCAGATGAAAGTCTTCCTCGGCCAGGCGGGTTATGGCCGCGGTCTTCAGTCCCATGCGGGCGACAACATTGGCGCCGTAGTTGAAACCGCCGCCGTCCACCCGCCTGGTGCCCGCGGGCGAGATGATGGTATCCTTTGTGTATTCGCCAAGCAAGACTACGTCGTAATCTCCGCTGTTCAATTTCACACCTTCCATCCATAGAGCGCTATGTGCCTTACCCGGTCATGATCGGGGGATAGCCTTTTTTTATATCAGGCGAATTGTTGCATGCTCCGCCAGGAAAGATCGGCCGCCTCCTGCGGGGTAGCCCGCCAGAGTTCCTCGTTGAACAACTCCAACGAGACCCGGCCGCCGAAGCCGATCTTTTTCAAACCGGCTTGGATCTGGCTCAGGTCGGCGCGGCCCTCGCCGGGCAGGAGTCGCATGCCGTCGTTCAGCCGTGCAAACGGCACGTCGGGGAGATCGTTGACATGGATGATCCCGAGCCGATCCGCCGCGGTGGCGAGCAAGTCGTCCAGGCGCGTGCCGCCGACATAATAATGGAAGGTGTCGATGACCAGCTTGATCTCATGTTTTTTGACCATGTCCGCGATAGCCGCGGCGGTATTCAGATCCGTCACCGAAAAGTCGGGAAAGCCGATGAACTCGAAGAGCACCTTGATCCCGTATCGCTCCGCGATCTCCGCCAGGATCGCCAGCCGTGCGGCGGTCGTCTCGGCCACGGCCCGCTCCCCGGTGTAGCAAGCGTTCTTGCGGCTCGGCACGGCGATCATCCATTCGCAGTCCAACAACTGGCACAGTACGGCGGCCTCTTCCGCCTTTTTTTCCATGAACTTGTAGTTCTCTTCCGGCACGAGCGAGAAAAACTCCAAGGCGTTCAAGGTCGCCACCCTGACACCGGCGGAGCGCATGATTTGCGCCAATTCGCGCGCCGGGCGCTTGATCAGGAACTCCTCCACCTTCGGAATTCTGAGTTCAAGCCATTTGAAACCGGCCCGCGCGGACACCTTGATGAACTCTTCCGTATCGCACTGCATAATGGTGGCCTGATTGAGACACAACTCCATCTGTACCACTCCTTTATTATCAGTCTTCTAGATCAGCGCCCCACACGTTCTCCTTACCTGCAATTTGGGCGTGAGCACCACTTTGGGGTGCGTGCAGCCGGCCTCCGCGCCCACGCGTTCGATCTTGTCCAGGAGCATCCGCGTCGCCACCGCCCCAATCTCGGTCTTGGGCTGCGCGACCGTGGTGAGCTGTATTGTGTGCAGCGAGGCGATGGCGATATCGTCAAAACCGACCACGGCCAAGTCTTTGGGCACCTGGAGACCGCGATCGTACGCCGCTTCCAGGGTACCGATGGCCATCGCGTCATTGCCGACAAAGACCGCGGTGACGGGCGGTCGGCAGTCCAGCATCTTCAGCGTGGCCGTATACCCGCCCGCCTGTTTGTGATCGGCTTCGACGATCGGGAGATCATCGGAACTGAGCCCGTAATTGGCCAGTGCCATCTTGAATCCCTGAAGGCGGTCGGCACTGACCGATTCGCCCAGGGGCCCCGAGATGTGCCCGATCCGCCGGTGGCCGAGCCGCAAGAGGTGCTGCGTCGCTTGATAAGCGCCTAAAACGTTGTCGACCACGACGCAGTCGCGATCGATCCCCGGGAGGCTCAACCCCGCCAGAACCCAAGGTATGCCATGCCGGTCAAGTTCGGCGGGGTCGATCATCTTGGGCCTGATCGAGGCAAAGATGATCCCGTCGACGCGTTTCTCCACCAGCAAACCGATGTAGGCCGCTTCTTTGAGGGCGTCGCGATCGGTATTGCACAGGATGACATTATACCCGTAAGCGCTTAGGACATCCTCCACCCCGCGTGCGATCTCCGGAAAGAAGGGGTTGGTGATGTCGGAGATGATCAGCCCGATCGTCCTGGTACGCTTCGTGGACAAACCCCTGGCAATGCCGTTGGGCCGGTAACCCAACCGCGTCACGGTCTCAAGCACCCGGTTGCGCGTCTCCTCGGCGACATACCCCACCCCGTTCAGCACGCGCGACACCGTCGCGGTCGATACTTTCGCCTGTTTTGCCACTTCTCTAATCGTCGCCGGCATCTTGCATCACCATCAATCACTAGACAATTCCCATGACCACCTGGCCGATATTGACCGCGTGGCCGTCGGTGCGCAACAATGCTTCGATCAAGTCCAGATGGGCTGAACTCGAGGCCGCGGTTTTCTTGTTGCCGGACTGCATCCGGTCAAAATGGTTGTAACGGAGCTCCTTTTCCAGGCGCAACACGCGCGGGTGCTCTTTGATGACCTTGCTGGCCAAGATCTTGTCCTGATTGGCGAAGGCCTTCAATGCGAGCGCGAGATTCTCCTTGACCTGTCCGAACATGGCCTCGATCTCCTCCAGGCCTTCCTGGGAAAACTCGAGTTCCTCGTGGCGGATCTTGCGGGAGATCTGGGCTACGTTCATCAAGATGTCGCCGATATGCTCGAGGTCATTGGCGGCATATAGAATCTGAACGCTCTCCTGCATGAGTTCGTCTGAGAGCCCCTTGCCGGCTAGGCTCGTCATATAACGGCAGATCTGCTTATAGAGGGAGTCCACGGCCTGCTCGGTCTCGGTAATCCGGTCGATCACATCAGGGTCGCCGTAACGCAGCGCCGGCAGCACCAGGGCAAACATTTCCTCTTGCACGACCCGGCCCATCTCGATCGTTTGCCGACGCGCCTGTTCCACCGCGATCTCCGGCACTTCCAGCAGGCCCTCATCCAGATAGACCGCATCCGCCAACCGCGGATGCTTATTAGGCAAAAGATGCGCCATCCATTTGGCGACATGCGCGGTAAAAGGAAGAAAACCAACTGCCATCGACAACGAAAAGAGCGTGTGCGCGTTGGCGATCTCCCTTTTGAGATCGGGCGAACTCCATAACAATAGATGCGTCAACGGCCGGCAAAAGGGAAGAAAGATCAAACCGTTCAAAAACTTGAACGCGGCATTGGCGATGGCGGCCCTTTTCGCATCGAGCCCCGGCGCGCCCAAACTGGATAGCATGCCGGTCACGGTACCGCCGAGATGCGCCCCGAGCACGAAGGGGATAATCGCAAACGGACCGACGACGCCGTGCGAGGCCAAGCCCATCAATAAAGCCAAGAAAGCCGGGCTGGATTGCAGGACGGCCGTCACCAAAAACCCCACCAGATACTCGAGCAGAGGATAGTGCTCCAGTCCGGCCATGGTCCGGGCGATAATGGGATAGTTGCCGATGGGAGCCATGGCCGCCGACATGACGGACATGCCGTAGAAAATAAGCCCGAACCCCAACATCGTCTGACCGAGACTGCGCCGGCGCGTACGCCGGGCGAACAGATAGAAGACCGCGCCCGCAAACAGCAACACCAGGGCGAGTTCCGTGGTCTTGAAGGCGATCAATTGCGCCGTCAGCGAGGCGCCGATTGCCGAGCCCAGGAGTACGCCGAGGGCTTGCGCCAGATTCATCATGCCGGCGCTCACGAGCCCGACGACCAGAGCGGAGGTCGCGCTGCTGCTTTGCAGACCCAGGGTGACCACCGCGCCGACCAGCAGCCCCAGTATCGGGTTGCGGGTTAAGGTCCGCACGAGCTGCTTCAATTTGTGGGCGGCCATTTTTTGGAGACCCTCGGAGCACAGCTGCATGCCGAACATGAACAAACCCAGGCCTCCGGCCAAACCGATCAGAGCCTTGACAGCGGTCATCGTTCCATCCTCGTCTCGTCACTCCTGGATACGAATTACGATGCTACCGGCGTTGATTCCTTTACTTCAGAAGAGATGCCAATAATGCATAACTATAGATCAGCCAGTGTCTCGACCATCTTCCGCGCCGCGCTGTCCGGATCCGGATAGGGCAGGATCTCCGCGGAGAGAAAGCCGTCGTAACCCACCGCGCGCAACTCCGCCAGGATGGCGCCGAAATCGAGGTGCCCGAAGCCCGGCGCCCACCGGTTACTGTCCGCGACGTGGACGTGTTTGATCCGGGAACCGGCCTTGCGGATACTCTCCGTAATGGAACGCTCCTCGATATTCATATGGAAAGTGTCCAACAGCACGCCGACCCGCGGCACGGCCAGCTCATCAAGGATCTTCAGGGCTTCCCCCACCGTGTTGAGTAGGTTGGTCTCATAGCGGTTGATCGGCTCGATGACCAGATCGGCTCCCTGACGGACCGCTTCGTCGGCGCAGGCTTTCAAACCTTCGAGCATCCGCCCCTCAATCGCGAGCACCGGCTCCTCTGGCGGGCGCTTGCCGCGAATCAACCCGATGATCACCAACGCGTCCAGTTCCGCGGCGAGCGCGAGGTGATCCTTTATCCGGTCAAGCGCCTTCCGGCGCACAGACTGATCCGGATGCGTAAAGCTCAAGCCGTCCGTGCCATACGCCTGCCCGGTGCCGAGCGCGCAGATCTTGAGTTGGTATTCTTCCGCCAAGTGCAGTAATTCTCCTGCCGAAACCATCTTTGGATCTCTAATCGCCACTTCGACGCCCCTGAACCCCAACGCGGCGGCTTTGGCGAAACTCTTGACGAAAGGTTCACGGTAAACCAGCGCGGAAAACCCGGCATTGGGCGTGGAGACCACCACCGAGGTCTTGCGCGGTTGTTTGTCTGGACAAATTGTTCCATCCATAATCGACTCGGGCCTCCGTTCGTACCAATCGGAAACGGGGTCGGAATCGGCATCGAAATCGGAATTAGGATCGAAGGCTTGCATGGTTGTTGCATTTAGGTTTTCGATTCCGATCGCGATACCGATACCTATACCAATACCGATCGCGACCGGTCAGGTGGTTTACCCCCCACCCCTCCCTCGCTGGGGGAGGAGTGGGGGGAAAGGAAGGGTGAGGATCAGGCCGGCGGGTAGTGCAAGGAATAGATGCTGCGTCCGCCTTTGGCCAAGGGGCCCTTGATGGCCGCCTCGACTTCTTCGCGCGGCCGCTGGGTAACCTGTTCGATGGGCGGCAGCTTGCCCGGCGGGAATGTGGCCAGGATGTCGCTACACAGTTTGACCATGTAATCCAGCAATTGCTCAACGCCTGGAATGGCCTTCTCGGCCTTGGCCGCGGAAGCTTTACCCACGACGCCCTCGGGCGTGGCCGCCAGTTCGATGGGGCCGCAACCGGCCTGCCCGTACCAGGCGATCGGGCGGCGCAGCAGATTGCCCGCCTTGTCCACGTGCCCGTCGGGCATGAACGCCCGCGGCTGCGTATCAACCACGTCCTCCATCCGGATCATCTCGGGGAACAGCGCCAGCGACCATGAGGTCTCGACTTCGTCGGCGTGGATAAAGTTGGTCTCGTAGGGGCCACCCTGCGCCTTGGTCTTGAAATGATCCGGCACCGCGTGATACCAGTTCAAGTTGACGATCACGGCCGGGACCTGATAGGTCTTCATGAACTGGTGGATGGCCGTGGGGATCACGTACTCCTGACCGTGGCCGTTGAGCAGGATCATCTTGCGGAAGCCCATGTTCCAGAAGCCCGCCATCATCGACTTGAGCATACCGGTGAAGATCTCCTCGGGTACGACCACGGTGCCCGGCATCCCGAGGTGATGATAAGGATGCGAGCCGTAGCAGAGCGGTTGGGCGACCGTGCAGCCTGTCTTTTGCGCGACCAGTTCCGCCATGCGGTTGACGAGGAAAGTATCCTCGCCGATACAGGCGTGCGGACCGTGGTTCTCCGTAGATCCGATGGGCACGATGAGCAGATCGTTCTTTTGCAGCCGATCCTGAATCTGCTTCCAAGTCATGGTCTGCAGATAGATGCCGTCGGCCAGATCCTGATGGCCGCCTTTGGGCGGCAGTTCCCATGTGCTCATTGATATACCTCCTAAAAGAGATGTGAAAAACCTATTTTCTCGCAAAGGTGCAAGGATCGCCAAGCCCGGATCCAGATCCTGAACTCACCCCCGGCCTTTGGCCACCCCCTCTCTTTTGGAAGAGAGGGGGCCGGGGGGTGAGTTCAAAACACGAATCGAAAACTTTTTCACATCGTTTCTAAACGAGTGGTGATATGTATCTCATTCCGGTGTCCGTACGTTACGGCATGAGACACGTGATCTTACAATCGGAGCGGTCGGTCTGGAGACGGATGATGTTCTCGGGCACTTCGTTCAGGGAGATCTTCTTGGTGATCAGAGGGAGCATGTTCATGCCCGAAGCCATGGCGCTGATGACCCGCGGGAAAGTCCCGTTGCCGGAATGGCCCTGTGAACCGACGATCTGAGCGTGACGCACCTGATAGACCTCGGCGTTGATGGGGATCTTCGCGTCCGCGCGTGCCACGACCACGACGGTGCTATTGATCATCTTGCCGTTCCAGATGGCTTCCTCGATGCCGGGGAAGACCACGGTGGGCAGCCCGGTGGCTTCCAGGTACAACTTGGCACCCAGTCCACCCGTGATCTCCAGCACCCGGGCGGCGAAGTCTTCTTTGAGCGGATTGATGATGTCGGTGGCGCCCATCTTGACGCCGAGAGCGGCGCGGCCTTCAGACGGTTCGGAGAGGATCACGTGCGCTGCGCCGGCGCGCTTGAGGATGGCGACCGCCGCCAGTCCGATCGGGCCGCCGCCGAGGATGACGACGTTGTCGCCGGGACGAATGCCGCCGCCGCGTTCGATGACCGCGTTATAGGCCACCGAGGTCGGCTCGACCAAGCTTCCGGCCATGAAAAGATCGTTACCCTTATACTGAGCTTTCAGTTCCTCGAGACTCCAGCAATAACGGGCATTGACTTTGACGTATTCCGCGAAAGCTCCGTCGCAGCTGAACCCGATTTCCTGCAGGGCTTCGCATTGATTGGGATACCCGTCGGCGCACGGGCGGCACATGGCGCACCAGAACATTTCCTCGGCGCAGACCGCCTCACCTAGTTCAAAACGCTTGGAGGTACGCTTGTTGATCGCTTTCTCGCCGGCCTTGACGACCTCGCCCGCGAATTCGTGTCCCAAGGTGGCGGGGAACGCGGTCAAACCGGGATAGAAAATGTAGCCGTCCTTGTCCGCCTGGGCCATATGGACGTCCGAACCGCAGATCCCGCAGGCCCTGACCTTGAGCAGTACTTCTTCCGGACCGATCTCGGGTATATCCTTGTCGACGATCTTCATTACCGGATTGCGCCAAACCTTGCTTCCCAGATAAGTCAGTTTCTTATCGATATCCTTATAACCGAGTTTAAAATCCGGTTTGGGTGACCAATCCGCAAATAGGGTAACAGCCTTCACAGTGTTGTCCTCCTTTTTCTTTCAGCCACCTTCATCCGGCGGCCTGTAAGCGTTTACGCGAATGCATCATGTCAGATTTCCGCGCTCCATGTGATCTACCGGAGCGGGATGGGCCTTCATAAACGGCCTGATCGGCCTATGGTCCCTTGAACATGCCTCAGGCGCTCCTCCCCCTTTCACGGCTGTCCCGACCGCATGTCATGTCGGGGTAATGCCTGTTTCCGCCGGTCCCGCAAGGGCTTCGCCCGGCTCGAACCCAATGCCTAGCCGACCTTGACGAATGTCCCGGTGCGCAACGATTCCTTGGCCGCATAGCCCATTGCCACGGAAATCCGGCCATCCAGCCCGGTGACTGACGGCTCCTTATTCTCCCGGAGACATGAGATGAAGTGCTCCATCTCGAGAATGTAAGCCTCGCGGTATCGCTCGAGGAAGAAAAACATCGGTTTGTCATGCTCGATGCGATCCGCCTTATTGAGCGTTACTTCCGTCGGCGTCTTGTTCCCGACCACCACCGAGCCTTCAGCGCCGAAAACCTCGATTCGCTGGTCGTAACCGTATACCGCCTTGCGGCTGTTATCGATCGCCCCCAGGGCGCCGCTCTTGTACTTCAACAGGACGACAGCGGTATCGATATCGCCTTGCTGCCCGATCCGTGGATCGACCAGGCAGGTCCCGGTGGCCATCAGTTCGGTCACCTCTTGTCCCAGGAGATATCGCGCCATGTCAAAGTCGTGAATGGTCATATCCAGGAACATGCCGCCCGATACGCGTACATACTCCGGCGGCGGCGGCTGCGGATCCCTGCTCGAGATGCGCACGAGATGGGGAGTACCGATCCCGCCCGCCGCCACCAGTTCTTTTGCTTTGTGAAAACCCGGGTCAAAACGCCGATTGAAACCAACCATCAGTTTCACGCCGGCTTTCGCAACGGCGGCCAAAGCTCGATCGATGCGTTCCATCTCCAGGGCGATCGGCTTTTCACAGAAGATATCCTTGCCGGCTTCGGCCGACTCCGCGATAATTTGGGCATGGGTATCGGTGGAGGAACAGATTACCACCGCATCAAGATCCTTGTTCTCTAAGAGACGGCGATGATCCGTTTCCCACACGGGGATAGCCAGCTCCGCGGCCAGCGATCTGGCGGCTTCCGGTACCACATCAGAAACCGCGATTACATCAGACCCTCTTACCTGGCTTTTCAAATTTGACGCGTGGATTCGCCCGATCCTGCCTGCGCCGATTACACCCAGCTTGACTTTGTCCATTGGACTTGGCTCCTTTCCTTTTCGTCCCCTTGATACGCTTCATGAGCTCCAGTAATCACATTCACGATCTTTCCTTATCACACCTTGATGTAACCGGTTACTTGCCATGATTTATCTTCTCCGCGCCCCCGAGCGATTCCTTCTTTACAGTGAGATATTTTTACCCCGCCAGCCATACGCGTCATGTCTCGCGGCAGTAGATGCGACGCCCGTCGCCCATTCGTGGCCGCTTCATGCCTTGCTTGGTCCCGATGCCCAGCAAGATACGGAGAGAAGTGAGGGCGGTTCTTCTTGTTTCACCCGGCGGCAGAATCTCGAGGCAGGCGTGTTCGGACCTGCGGACGGAGAGGGTCGGCAACCCGATGCGGATGACCTGCGCGAGGCGATCCAGAGTAAGGCTATCCCCGATGGCCGCCAGCTTCGTGGGCATGACGTCAGCAGCGACGCGGTCGAGAAAGGGTACCAATTGACACAGGCAACACGGCATTTGGCCATATAGGCGCGGATCGTCCCGTCGACCCGGGGAACATAGGTCCTCCCGCCCATGTAAAGGATCAGGTGCACGCCGAATTGACCGGCGAGAATAGCCGCGAGCACCGCGACATTCGGCGGCAGGTGGTATTTTGCGGGTGTCCGCCCGAGGCGGGGTTCTATGATCTCGGCCGCTTTGGGCAGGATGGCGGGCGCGTTGATCTCGCGCGCGCGAGTCGGCGAGGCACCCGCTTCTTCATTGCCTCCGGCGGCAACCGCAAAAAGCCCTCCGGCGGCGAGGCAGCGGTCTACGGTCCGGTGATTCCTCCCGGTTGCCTCCCGGCATGAATCCGACCGTGTGCCTTCACTTTCCGTGATCAACAACCCGCGTTCCAACTTGCTCCACCCTTCCCCGCCCGTCGGTGCGACGGCGCGTTTCATGCACGCATGCCGGTTACCGGCGAGTACACCCCTCCAACCGACTCACACCGGCAAGATATGGACGCCGGACATCCTGAGGTTCACGCCAACCTCGCTTCCCTGCTCAAAAAACTGCCGTTCCAGGGGATTCGGCACTTCGGCATGGATGGTTTGCCCCGCAACTTCCACTTCGTACGCGACTACCGAACCCAGATATGAAAGCCGGGTGATGCGGCCGGCAAAGCTGCCGCCCGGCGGCGACACGATATCCACCGCCTCCGGCCTTAGCACCAGTTCCACCCTGGCACCCGCGGACAACTCGACGGCCGACCGACAGCGCAGGACGGTCCCGAACACATTGACCAGTAGATCTCCGCTCTCGTAGCGCTCGACGGCTCCCTCGACAAAGGCGGTCTTCTTACCCATGAAATCGGCGACAAACTTGGTCTTGGGACGGGCATAGACCTCTACCGGTGTGCCGATTTGTTCGATGCGCCCCTTGTTCATCACGGCGATTCGATCGGAGAGGCTCATGGCTTCTTCCTGGTCGTGGGTGACATAGACGCTGGCGATGTTAAGTTTTTGTTGAATCCCCCTGATTTCCGCCCGCATCTGGGCCCGCAGCTTCGCGTCAAGGTTCGAGAGCGGCTCGTCGAAGAGCAGGACCTTCGGCTCGACGACCAAGGCCCTGGCCAGGGCGACCCGCTGTTGCTGTCCGCCCGAAAGCGCGCCCGGCGGCCGGTGTTCCATGCCTTCCAGGCCGACAAGCTTTATCACCTGGCCGACCCGGTCGGCTATCGCATCCTGGCTCGATTTGCGCATCCGGAGACCGTAAGCCACATTCTCGAAGACGGTCATGTGCGGGAAGAGGGCGTAGCTCTGAAAGACCATGGCCGTATCACGCTTATTGGGTGGGACATGGCTGATTTCTTTGCCGTCAAGTATGATCCGGCCGGCGGAAGGCTCCTCGAACCCCCCGATCATGCGAAGGGTCGTGGTCTTGCCGCAGCCTGACGGGCCAAGGAGCGTCAGCAATTCACCCTGGCGCAACTGGAAAGACACATTGTTCACGGCCAGGACCTCTTCCCTGCGGCCGGCGGCTTGGCTGAAGACCTTGCTGACCTCGATCAGCTCGATACTGTAGCGTTCCATCCCTCATCCCTCCCGCCGGCCGCGCGGGCTGTGCCCTGCCGCCGGTATTGTCCGCCTCGCCAAGGCTGGTGTACGAGCAGGTTGATGACCCCGATCGCCGCCAGGACCATCACGATGATTACGATGCAGAACGCGGCGGCCTGCGCCAAGTCACTGTTCTCCACCGAGCCCAGCACCGCCACGGTGATGAGGTTCCACCGCCCCGAGACCACGAAGATGACGGCGCTGATCGCTGTGACGCACCGTACGAAGCTGAAGACAAGGCCGGAGAAGAACGCCGGTGCAATGAGCGGCAGGGTAACCCGACGAAAAGTGGTATTGCTGTCCGCGCCCAGGTCGCACGAGGCCTCTTCGATCGCGGGGTCTATCTGCTGCAAGGCCGCAATTCCGGCCTGGATGCCCGTGGGCATGTTGCGGAAGATGAAGAGAATGATGATTATGGCGGCGGTGCCGGTCAACAGCAGGGGCGGCTGATTGAAGGCCAGGATATAACCGATGCCCACGACGGTCCCCGGCACGGCGAAGGTCAAGAGTGATGTAAGCTCCAGCGCACGCCGACCGAAGAACTTCTTCCTGATCACGAGGAAGGCGATGATCATGCCCAGGAGTCCGGTAATGGGCGTGGCGACGGAGGACAAGAAGAGAGTATCCTTGATGTAATCCCACCCGACAACGAAGACGTGGTGGTAATTAGCCAGGGTGGCCCGATAGTTGACGCCCCAGAGGGTCATGAACGAACCAAACAGCACCGTACCATAGAAGAGGAAGATTACCGCCGTAAATAGCAGGCAGACAGCGAACGCGCCCCAACGCAAGATCGGCTCGTCACGCTTGCCGGTATGGGCCGAAGGCTTACCCGTTACGGTGACGTATGAGCGGCGGCTAACCCAGTATTTTTGCAGGAAAAAGGCGATCAGCGAAGGGATTAGGAGGATCACCGCCAGAGCCGCGCCGCCGGGCAAATCGTACAGCCCGGTAATCCTGAGATAGGCTTGCACCGCTAGGACCTGGTAGTTGCCGGACAAGATGATAGGATTGCCGAAGTCGGCGAGGGATTCAATGAAGATCAGGAGAAGCGCGCTGGCCAAACCGGGTATGGCCAGGGGCAGGGTGACCGTGCGAAACACCCGCCACGGCGAGGCGCCAAGGTCGAACGCGGCGTCTTCCAGGGCGGGATCGATCGCCTGCAGGATCCCCGACAATACCAGATAAGCCGTGGGGAAATAAGCCAGCGTCTCGACAAGCGCCAGGCCCCTCAGGCCATAGATCTTGAAATCAATCAATCCATGGAGGATTTGTTTGGTAATCACGCCATTGTTGCCGAGCAGGAGGATGGTGGCCAGGGACATGATCAACGGCGGGGAGATCATGGGGAAAGTCGCCACCAGCTTGAAGAATCTCTTGCCGGGCACGGCCACTCTCGTCGTCGCGTAAGCAAAGATGAACCCGATGACCGTCCCCAGTACCGCCACGAGCATACCGAGATTCACGCTGTTGACCAAGGGGGTGCGGTTATGGCTCTTGGCGAGCAATTCCAAGAAGACCGCCAGGCTGAGATGTCCGTCGTGCACGAGGCTGGTTTTGAGGACCTCATATAGCGGATAGAGGACAAAAGTCACGAGGGCGACGGCGATCGCCATGATGGCAGCGGCGACCAGAGGTTCTCGGAAGACCAACCCGCGGCGGCGGGACGGCGCGGACCGTAGGATCGTCTCGGGGCTTGCCAATTCCTTCACCCCTTCGGGAACTCATGCATTACTTGGTTCCATCACGGCGCGCATCGGACCGGCGGCGGGCGGAGAGCCGGGGTGTTCGCAACAGCCCTCACATGCCCCGCCCCCGACGGCCGACTAACCTCCAAATGGGGAGAAACGGGGTTGGGTCCCGGGTCTCCTACTTGTTCGTCAATGTCCGCCACTTCTCCACGAGGCGCTGTTGGTTCTGGCCGGCCCAGACGTCATCGTAGTCGAACAACTTGACCTCGTCCGGCGTGACCGCCCCTTCCGCCACCTTGGCCTTGGGGTTGAGCGGGATGCGGAACCACTGCTGCATAAGATTCTGGCACTCGACCGTGAGCGTCCAGTTGATGAACTGCTTGGCCAGTTCCGGCTCGGGGCCACCCTTGACGAGGGCCATGGCGCCGATCTCGTAGCCGGTGCCCTCGGATGGCAAGACCAGCTTCACCGGGTATCCCTTCGAGATGCCTTTGGCCAGTACATCGTGTGAGAATGCGATGCCGATGGCGATTTCACCGAGCCCGACCTGGGTAACACAGGCTGATCCGGATGTGTTGTAGTGATGCACATTGGCATCGAGCTTCTGCATGTAATCGAAACCTTTATCCTCGCCTAGCATCTGGACCATGGTGGACAGCACGGTGTAAGCCGTACCTGAGGTATACGGATAGGCGAGCGAAATCTGGCCCTTGAAGGCCGGTTTGAGCAAGTCCTGCCAGGAGACGGGATACGCCTGGTTATTCTTCGTGAACCAGTCCTTGTTGCAGCCGAAACCAATGGCACCGAAGTAGAACCCGGTCCAGTTCCAGTTCTTGTCGTGATGGTTGGACTTTAGATATTCCGCGCCCTGGGGCTTAAAAGGTTCCAGCACGCCGCTCTGCGTACCGGCGATGTACTCCGGGCTCGGCCCGCCGAACCAGATACTGAATTGCGGGTTCTTGGACTCGGCCTTCAATCGGGCCAGGCATTCGCCGGCCGACATCCTGACCCACTCCACCTTCACCCCGGAAGACTTTTCGAAGGCTTCGAGGTAAATCTTCGCTTCATTGGGGTCCAACGCTGTCAGCATGTGCAGGACATTCGGCGGGGCCGTCAAGGCGCTGGCCGAAATTGCGGCCAGTACCCCCAGGGATAACAGAACCAATGCGATTCTCCGTTTCATGCCGTTACCTCCCGCTTCAATCTTCGAACCACCTTACCACACGCGTGGACCTTTGGGTCAACCAATATGTCGATCTCACCCCCGTATAACGTATTTCCGCGCAGAATATGTCTATTACCCTCAGGAAGTTTGTACTACGCACTCAGCCTGCTAGAGAGTCTTCATCCTTGCCAAGACATCCTGCACAGTGCCGGAAAATGGGCCGAACCTTTCCATCTTCATACTGGTCAGAGCCGCCGCGTAACGGACGGATTCCTCGATCCCATGGTTCCGCCGCCAGGCCATATAGGAGATAAAACACGTATCCCCGCGCCCGCTCCGTCCTGACAGGTTGCTGGGATTGAACGGCGCCCGGTGGATCCGCTTCCCGTCATAGACGATGACCTCGGAAGCATGGGTGACCATTACTTCCTTGGCCCCCAGATCGAAGAGGATTCTCGCGGCCCTTTCCCGGTCGGTCGTGCCGGTGCAGACTTCGGCTTCCTGGAAATCCGCCTTGAGATAGGTCACCAGCGGGAGGTACTCTTTCTTTTCCGGCCAATCCCTGAAGCCAAAACTGTCGCCGACGCTGTAACGCAGCATCGCCTGCATATCCAGGGCCACCGGGCCTTTCTTGGCGAGGTGCGCGATCATCTGGTTCGGGATCTCCCCGATGAACAGCCCCGCCAGATCGTAGATCTTCGCCTCTACGTCGGGAAGATCCGCAATCGCGAAGGGATCGGCCTGCGAAAGCAGCTTGACCTTGCGCTTATCGACATTGTCGGAGATGTATGTGTTCTCGATGGAGGTAGTCTGGGGCGAAGGGAGGCAGACGACGTCGATCCCCTCGTTCCTAAGCAGATCGAGGGCGCCGGCATGAGCCTTGGCCATCTTCGTGACGACGCATACCTTGGCCCCGGACCTGCTCGCGGCGATCGGCGAGAAGAACGCCGCTCCACCGGTGAAATTCTCTCTCTTGCCCTGGTATTCCTGAATATCAGCAGTAACGTGGCCGACGACGAGAAAATCATAGTTTGACATGCGTATCCTCCTGTCTATATCACCAAAATTCAACTACGAAAGACGCGAAAATAAAACGATAACTGATAAAGTAAAAGAATTCGAGCGATGATGGGCGGCTCTTTTTGCGCAATTTCGCGTGTTTCGTAGTGATTATCAGTTGTCGTATCAAAAAAACATTGGGAAAGTCACAATAGGCTTTAACGTACTCCTTTGCGTTCTTGGCGCCTTGGCGAGAAATTGGTTTTCAGGGTTTATCACACTTCTTTAAGAACAGGCTTAGAAAGGAGGCACGGGTGCCAGCATCCCTGACAATCCTCCGTTTCATCAGGACCTTGGCCCCGTGCCTCCCGCGTACGATGGGCAATTACTGCAGGCTAAGCCAGAAATCGGTCACTTTCTGGTAGTCTTTGAGGATGGCGTTCACATCCGGGTTCCACATGTTGCGCTCGGCCAGGGTCGGCGTGCCCGCGGGCGGCGGGACGTCGGCGCGGCCCATGATGCAGCCGGGCTCGTAGAACGGCACCGCGCCCTGGCCGCCTTTCTCGTCCCCCATGATCCAGCGGATGAAGAGTTTGGCCGCGTTCGGATGCGGACTCAGGGTGCCGATCCCCAGATAAGTCGGCGAGTTCATGCCCTCGATCGGCGAGATGCCCTTGGCGTAGGCCATCTTGTAGCCTTTTTGGCCGACCTCGCGCATCTTGTCGAAAGCGGTCATGCCGATGGGGGGATCCGTCTGACCCTTGGTCCCGACCGCCTTGGAGATGTCGCCGTCGGATTTGGTCAGGACGAGCCCGTTCTTCACGAGGGCCTTGATGAACTCATAGCCCGCGTTGGGCGTGGTCAACGCGATCTTCTTGCCGAAGACTTTCTCGTAGTCCTTGGCAAAGGCGTCGGCATGCTGCGTGATCGCCACGAGAAACATCATGTTGGCCGCCGAAAGCATCGGGTCTTTCAAGAGTACTTTACCCTTGTATTTCTCGGTGGTCAGATCCCACCAGGACTTGATGGGGCAGCTCTGGTTCACTTCCGTGTTGTAGAGCACGACCCGGGCCGTCACGTAGCAGGTCAGCAGCGGATTGGCCAGGTTCTTCGGCACTTTCGTCGCCAGGTCGCTCGGGACGAAGTTCCAGATGTACTTGTTCGCCAGCAGATTGCCGATCATGAGGGACGGATCCTCGTTCAGGACCACGTCCATGTTGAAGATGCCGGCGTCCTGCTCCTTCATGATCTTCGTCACGATGTCCGCCGAGGCCATGTCGTAGGTTTCGACGGTGACGCCCGGATACTGGGCCTCAAAAGTCTTCTTCACTTCCGGGATCCGGCTGGAAACCGAGTAGACGACCACTTTCTTCTCCAGTTTGGCGGCGGCATAGAGGGCGTCGTAATCCGTCTTCGCCGGGGTGTACTTATCCAGCTTGGCCTTCCTGAGCCAGCTGTTGAGTTGACTGTCGCTCACCTTGGCCGCGCTCGCTCCCAAGACGCTGAACACGAGCAACAGGGCGATCGACACGATGAACAATCTGCGTGCAAACCGGTTTTTCATGTCGTGCCGCCGGTATCGGCGGCGTCCCCCCTCTCTGATAATGGCTGCTCGGGACTGATTCAAGGTCGCGTCTTTACTCGAACGTATCCAGGGCGGGATCGTAGATCTCCATGGAGGTTTCGAACTTGCCGTCCATGTTCTTGCCGGCGATGACGTAGATCTTGCCTTTGTACTCCACGACGCTGCCCTCGTTGCGAAGCGTCTTGAGCGCGGTCTTCGCCACTTTGCATGCGAAGGTCTTCGGGTCGAACTGCACGATCAAGGAAGAACCCTCGCCTTTGCCGGTAAGGATATAGGCCTTGTCCTTGACCATGACGATGCGGGGAACCTCCCACTCGAAGTCGAGGTCTTTCCCGGCCGACCAGGTATTGGTCCTGGTATCGAAGATCTCGATGGACCTGGTGGTCGCGTCGTCCTTGTTCGCGCCCTGGCCGGCAATGATATAGACCTTGCTGCCCACCGCGAGGGCCCAGGCATCCTGGCGCGGGTTGGGCTGCGGCGCCATGGTCGACCATTTGCCGGTGCGCGTGTCATAGACGTCGACGTTCTTGGCGTAGTCGAACCCTTCGTTCTTGAGGGTCTCATCCTCGCCGCCGAAGAGGTAGATCTTGGTACCGACCACGGCGCCGGCACCGTCGTAATGGTTCATGGTCGCCTGGCCCGGCAGCTCGTCCCAGGACTCCGTCTTGGGGTCAAAGACAAACGCCTTATAGTTGCGATCGGCCGGGTTGTAATACTTGCCGGCCAGGCAGTAGATCTTGCCCCTGACGGCGAAGATCTGCGAGCTATAGCCCGCAGGCGGACATGAATTCGGCCCCAGGGTCGTCCAGGTGTTGGTCTTCAGATCGAAAACCTCGATCGGGACGATGCCCACATTGACCTTCTTGTCCCCCTGGCCGCCCACCAGCCAGATCTTGTTATCCATGACGAACGCGCAGCACTTGGCGCGCCCATACTTGTTAGGCGGTCCCAGAGTAATCGGGGACGCGGCCGCCATCACGCTGGCCGCCACCAGGACTACCGCAACCACACAGAGGGCAAGACGGATAAGCTTCATACTTCTCATGCTCATGCTCCTTTCTACTTGCGTGGCGTCACGGTGTACTCATCGAGAACGCTGCCGTTGGGGGCCAGGACCGTGGCCGCCATGCCGGTCTTGTTGATGCGATAGACGATCATGTGCTCCGTGGCGATGGCCTTGGCCGTGGTCCTGCTCGTACCCCATAGATACAGGGGTGCACCAGCCCCACCCGTTACTTGGTGAACGATTCCTCCTTCCGTCGGTCTGTCGTTGAGCATCGGTACGGAACGTTCATAGAGATGGACATGCCCGCTGAAAACCATGCTCACCCCGCCCGCCTCCACGATGGGGAGGAGAATATCCTTGGCCGAATCAGCGCTGTTCCAATCCGGCGAGGAGGCGTAGAACGGCTTGTGCAGGACGAAGAACTTCCAGGGTGCATGGCTGGCGGCGAGGTCTTCCTTGATCCAAGGGATCTGCTCCATGATGTAATCCTTGGTGTTGTCGTAGATGACCGTGAAATGAGTCATCCCGAAGTCGAAGGAGTAATACCGCTCCGCGCCGGGCAGCACGAAGTTGTCGAAATACGCCTTGCCCGCCAACTCGTGATTGCCGTGGATGGGCATGAGCGGCAGGTAGGGCAGGGAATCGGCGGCGTTGCCGAACCACAGGTTCCACTCGAGCTGGGTGCAGCCTTCGGTGGCGTCGCCCGTGAATAAGACGAATCGGGCTCCCGCCTCCTTGGCCATGCGCATGAACTTGCCGAAGAGCGGGTAGGAGCCGCGGGAATCACCCATGACCACGAAGGTGAACCCGGCCTCCGGATCGGTCAACGGCGACTGGAACTGGTAGACCGGACTGGTCGCGCCGGCGCAGGAGATGACGTAATTATAAGCGGTGTTCGGTTCGAGACCCTTCAAGGTCGCGTCATACACGTTCACGGTCTCCCGCACGGATTTGAAACTGTGTTGCACCGGTTGCACCGTGATGAGACCGCCGCCGCTCGCCGGCTGCTCCTTGAGGCGCGCCGGCCAGGCCTTGAGCACCGCGTCCTTCACCACCTGGCTCGAACGCCAGGTGATCACCATCGAATCCGGCGTATCGGTAAAAGTCATATGTACACATGAGATAGGCATGTCCGGGATGGGAACGTCCTGTCCAAAACCGATCGTGACTGACAGGAGCAGCGCGCAGATCCCCAAAGTGACCAGGATCGGTTTCCGAAGATCTTTCCTCGCCATTTACCCGCCGTAGATCCCCCGCGGGAAATACGGCTTACCCCCCTTCTTGAGCCGTCTCTCAGCACATGGTCCTAAGAATCCGGCGCGGTCGTCCACCTCCTTTTCTTATCCCGCAAACAAAGATACCCTCACCGCAGAGTCGCAAAGACGCGGAGGAAAAACGAAACGGCTTTGCTTGACGCATTTCTCTGCGTCTCCGCGCCTCTGCGCGATAATGAGCTTTTTCACAGCTCTCTTAGAAGCGTGTGAAAAAAACTCATTTAATGCCGCTTGATCACCGCAAACTCGTCGATCGTGTTCCCGCTCGCGTCCTTGACGGTGCCAAAAACCTTATCGGCGGTAACATTGAGCATGACGAAATGATTCGCCACCGCGGACTTGGCCGTATAATCCGTGCCGGCCGTTTCGTCGAGCGGCGCGCCGGCGCCGCCGGAGACCACGTATACCACGCCGTTCTCCGCGGGCTTGCCGCCGATTAACGGATAGGTCCGCTCGTAGGTGTGGCGATGACCGCTGAAGACCATAGCCGTCCCTGTTTCCTCGGCCGCTTTGGCGACCCCGTCCCTGATGGTCTCAAGAATGTACGGCACCGACGCATACGGCGGTTTGTGCAAGGCGATGAATTTCCACGGCAAGGGCGAGGCCGCGAATTTGCCCTTCAGCCAGGGAATGGTTTCCTGCAGGATTTGATCCTCATTGCCGTCGTAAAGCACCCCGAATTGGGCCATGCCGTAGGTAAAATAGTAGTTTTTCTCCTCGGCGTTGGGATTCGGGAGCAAGAACTGCTCGAAATAGCACCGGGTCATCATCTCGTGGTTGCCGAGCAACGGCATAATCGGCAGATAAGGGAGCGTCTCGGCTCCGCCTTTGAACCACAGATTCCACTCGGGCTGGGTGCCGCTGTCGGTCATGTCGCCGGTAAAGACGACGAACCGGGCGCCCGCCTCACGGGCCATCTTGATCAGTTTGCCGAACAGTCGATAATCTCCGCGGCAATCGCCCATGACGGCAAAAGAGAACGGGGTGTCGGCGCTTGACGGCGGCGATTGGAAGGAATAAACGGGAGATGCCGCGCCGCCGCAGGAGATCAGGTAATTGTAACCCGTATTCGGCTCCAGCCCCTTGAGGGTCGCGTCGTAGATGTTCACCGTTTCGCGCACGTATTTGTATGTATGTTGGTTGGGTTTGACCACGATAAGCTCTTTCCCGTTCTCCGGCATTGCTTTGAGGCGGGCCGGCCAGGCCTTGACCGCCGCGTCCCCGGTCGCCAGATTGGAACGCCAGGTGACGACCATCGACATGGGATCATCGCCCAGCGTCAGATGGACGCAGGAGATTGGCGCTTCGGTAAACGGAACCTCTTGCCCCAGGGTGACACCCATCATCGATACGACGAGCGCGGTCAGCAACAGGGCAACCAGGAACGGCCGTATAAGACGTCTGTTCATGATTCTGTTCGCCGCGAATCCCTTGGCGGGAAGCGCGGCCCTCCCTCCTTCGCGCGTTTTCTGGTTCTAAACCATACTGCTGAGACGCCTGCCGCTCTCCGCATCAAACACATCCAGGCGCCGCTTGGTGTAGAGAGTCACAACCTGATCCGGGTCGTAATCGGATTGCGCCGGACATCTGGCTACCAGGGAGATCCCCTCGCGCTGGAGTTCGAGCAGGGTCTCACCGGCCATCGGCAGAGCGGCGTAGACCGCGTATCGGCCTAGATTGAACCTATTACCGGCGGCGGCCGGTTCCGCGTCCGTGGCCACTTCGATGTCCTCGGGCCTGACGCCGAGGACGACCTTCTTGGGCAGTCGGGTATGTTCCGCGGGGAGATTCAGCGCCGCCGGGGGAAGGTCGACGATTCCCCCGACTTTGACGGCGAATCCGCCGGAGGCCGGATCGCCGGCGATCGTTTCGCCTGGGATGAGATTGATCTTGGGGTTGCCGATGAAGCCGGCGACGAAGATATTGGCGGGATGATAGTATAGCCCTTCGGGTGTATCGACTTGTTGAAGCTCGCCGCGGTTCATGATGGCGATGCGGGTCGAGATGGCCATCGCTTCCTGCTGGTCATGGGTGACGTAGATGATGGTCGCCCCGGTTTGGTCGGGGAGCCGTTTGATCTCCGACCGCATCTCCAGGCGCAGCTTGGCATCGAGGTTGGATAACGGCTCGTCCAGCAGGAGCAGGCTCGGTTTGAACGCCAGCATCCTGGCGAAGGAGACGCGCTGTTGCTGGCCGCCGGAAAGCTCCGCCGGGTAACGCTTGGTGTATTCGGCGATGCGCAGTCTTGCCAAAGTATCCATGACGATCTCGTGGATCTTCTTCTCGCCCAGCGGGGGTTTCTGGCTCCGCAAGCCGAAGGCCACGTTTTCGTAGACCGTCATGTGCGGCCAGAGGGCGTAGCTCTGGAACACCAGGCCGATCCGGCGTTTGGCCGGCGGGAGACAGATGTTCCGCGCCGAGGAGTAGACGATCTTCCCATCGATCAGGATCTCGCCGGAAGTGGGCTCCTGCAGGCCGGCGATCATGCGCAAGGTAGTGGTTTTCCCGCACCCTGACGGTCCCAAGAGGGAGAATACCTCGTTCTCCTTGATGTCCAGCATGACATTTTTGACCGCGTCTTCTTCAGTGCCGTATCGCTTGCATAATTCGATCAGCTCTACCTTGCTCACGTTCAGCCCTCCGATCTGATAATCTTGGCTTTGTTGAACCGGGACGCCAGGGCGTTCATGAGGAATACGACGGCGATAATGATAACGGCGATCGCGTTCATGAATTGGTAGAAACCGGTCTCGGCGTAGCGGAAGGTCAAGGTGGTCAAGGTCCGATTGGCCGGCGTCACCAACAGGATGATCAGGTCGAGTTCGCGCATCATGGTGGAAAAGGCCAGGATGAACCCGGACACCAACCCGCCGCGCGCCAGCGGCACGATGATCCTGGCGAAGCGCCGCCACCACGGAACCCCGAGCACCAGCGAGGCCTCTTCCAGGCTGCGGTCGATCTGCACCATCGACGCCGACCCGGACCGGGCGGCATAGGTGATGTTCTTGCCCACGCAGACCAGGACCAGGATGGTGAATGTCCCGTAGAGCGCGGGCCAGAACGGGCCGGCCTGGGCGAACATGGACAGATAGATGGCGGCGAAGGATATCCCCGGGATCAGGAACGGCAGGAAGGTGATATGGTCGAGTATCTTGGCGATCTTGCCGCCCCAGGCGATGACGTAGCCGATGAACATGCCCAGGATACCCGTGATGCCGGCGGTCAGGAACGAGAGCAGGACGCTCTTCCAGAGCGCGGAGGAAAACGCGGGGCTATGGATTAATCCAGGTTCGCCTTCCGCGATACGTTTATCGCTCCCGCCGAGCCAGTAGTGAAGGGTGAAGTTGCTCAGGCTGTAGTTCCCGTCGCGCAGCATGAACGTTTCGTACAGGAGCAGGCCGCACGGCACAAGCACGCAGACCAGAAGAAAGAGGCAGACCGCGATGAGGATCGGGGAACCGGCCCGCCCCAGTTTCGTCAGGTGGATCCTCGTCCCCTGGCCGGAGATCGTGGCATAGCTCTTCCGCTTGCCGGTCAGCAAGTTGCTGGCGGCAATGGCCACCGTGGCCAAGACGATCAGGAGCAGCGCCAGGATGAAACCGATCGCGGTACGCCCCGAACCAATGCAGTTGAAAAGCATCGTGGAAAGGGTGTAGTACTTGACCGGCAGGCCCAGGAAGGACGGAGCGCCGAACGACCCAATCGTCCGGGCGAAGATGAGGGCGAAAGACGATATTAAGGCCGGCAGAACCAGCGGAAAAGTGATCCGGGTCAGTATCTTCCGGCGGCTCACGCCGAGGATCTCCGCGGTCTCCTCCAATTGGGAATCCAAGGAGGTCAAGGCGGCGGAGACCAGAATATAAGCATACGGTAGATAGTGCAGGGTCAATACGACGACCATGGGCAACGGGCCGTAGGAGACCCAGTCCGGCGGCGAGACGTGGAACAGATACTCGAATAGACCCGGCGCGCCGCCCAGTTTTCTGTTCTTGAACAGCGTCATCCAGGCGAAGGAAAGCGTCCAGGCGGGCATCATATAGGTGATCGGGACGATCAGACCGATGAGTTTCCGGCCCGGGAGGTCCGTCCTCGTTACCAGCCAGGCCAAAAAGGAGCCGATACCAAGCCCGAAGATGGTGACGAAGAACGTGATGGTCAACGTATGTATGAAGGGTTTGACCAGAACGGCCTGGGTGATGATACTGGCGAAAGTCTTCTGGTAATAATACAGCGTGAACTTGCCCGCCACGGCGCCGGGCGTGAAACGGGCGTCCATGCTTTGCCAGGTCGCGGTCCCGCCGATGATCTGGAAGAACGGAATCAACACGAGAAAGGTAAAGATAAAGATCAGCACCGCGCCAATAACCCAGCTCGGGGTGGTAAGCTTTCTTCGCGCCCGCGCCGCCAACCCCGCCCACCAACCGCCTTTTTCCGGCGCCGGGGGGGAAGTGGCCGCCTTATTGCCAAGCCCTGCAGAAGACCATGCCATACCGTTCATCCTTTCTCGATGCAGATTTAGACCAGGTCAAGCACCCGATTCCCGGGCAAATCCGTCCAGCAGGGCGGGTATTTCCCCGAGTGATTCGACGATGGCGAAATTGCGCGCGATCTCCGGCGGAAAGCGATCCGGGTCAAACCGGTCGGACAATTGCGACCGAATGAAGATCGAACCGCGATAGCCGGCCTGGTATGCCCCGAGGATGTCGCGGGAATAGGTGTCGCCGACATAAACCACATCCGCGGGGTCGACGCCGGCAAGCTTCGCCGCTTCGAGGAAGATCGACGGATGCGGTTTACGCCGCCCGAAAAGGCAGGAAAGTAAGACAGGATAGACTACGTCGGCTAGGCGATATTTTTCGAGATTTACCAAGACCTGGGTCCGGCTCTGCGTGTTGCTGATCACACCGACGGCCAATCCTTGACTTTTCAGGGTCCGGATGGTTTCGACCGCCCCGGGGCGGAGTCGGCGCGCGTAGAATCTATTCTCCCAGAAGAAGGTGAGGAACTCCCCGAGTTCGCGCACCTTGGCGCGCGGGGCGTGCGGCTCCGGCAACAACCACTCCGACCAGATATCCTCGGGCGTCGCCTCCACCATGCCGTCCAGCGCCCAATCCTTATACGCGGACATGCCGGCCTCGATTACGCCGAATAATTCCTCGGCCGTGAGGCCCAGCTCCAGATCCCGCGCCGCGAGTTCCACGCGCAAGTCCCGGCAGGCTTCCAGCCGCATTTGACGGTCGTATTGAAGATCCTCGAGGGTCCCCCCCATATCAAAGAAAACGGCCCTGATCTCTCTCGCTGATATGTTCACCACTCCATTATCACGCTCGATTCTTCCTCCTTGAATCCGCCGGCGTCATCCCTCCAATTGACATATGCGATTATCTCGCGTGAAGCATATGATTCTGAGACGGTGCTATGTTTGGACCGCTAGATAGAGTACGGTTGTGATCCGTTACCCGCATTGGCGCCAAGGCGGATCAGACTCGCGCCGCAGGTTTGCCGGATCTGAAGCTTCGGCGTGAGCACCACCTTTGCGCTCGACAGGCTGCGGCATCCGTCAACGCTGGCCCGATCGATCTTATCAAGCAGCATCCGCGTAGCCGCCGCGCCAATCTCATACTTCGGCTGCGCCACCGTCGTCAGTTGTATCGTATGCAATGAAGCGGTCGGAATGTCGTCAAAGCCCACGACCGCCATTTCTTCCGGTACTTGTACACCAAGGTCGTGCGCCGCTTCCAACGCGCCGATGGCCATTTGGTCGTTCGCGACAAACAAGGCCGTCGGACGCGGCTGCAACCCCAGCATTCTTACGGCGGCGGCGTAGCCGCCGGCCTGTCTGAAATCACCCTCGATGACCGGCAACTCGTCCACGTTGAGACCGTGATTGGCCGCCGCCTGGCGAAACCCCGTGAACCTCTCCATACTGGCTGAGACATGGAAGGGGCCCGAAACGAATCCGATTCGTCTATGCCCCAGCTGAAGCAGATGTTGCGTGGCTTGATACGCCCCTAGAACGTTATCCACCGTGACGCAGTCCCGGTCGATACCCGGGAGCGCACGTCCGGCCAGCACCCATGGGTTTCCCCTGCGCTCAAGGTCCGAGAGATCGCTCTTATCGGTTCTGACCGAGGCAAAAATGATCCCGTCGACGCCTTTTTCGAGCAGCAGCCTTATGTAAGCCGCCTCTTTCTCCGGTTGACTGTCTGTGTTACACAGAATTACATTATATTTGTAAACGCTAAGAACATCCTCGACGCCCCGCGCTACCTCGGGAAAGAACGGGTTCGTGATATCGGAGATAATCAAGCCGATAGTCTTGGTCTTCTTCGTGGAGAGCCCCCTGGCGACACCGTTGGGGCGATACCCAAGCCGTTCGATGGCGCCCAACACCGAGAACCGCGTCTCGTCATTGACCGGAGCGGAACCATTGATGACCCGTGAAACCGTCGCCGTCGAAACATGGGCTTCGCGAGCCACGTCTCGGATTGTAGTCATGGTTGCCCGTCTTTCCGGCCGCTAGTGCCGTAGGGTACTGTGCAAACGGTTACGTCAATGGGCCAAAAAAGGCTATCGACTTTGGCCATGGCTTCGTTCGCCACCTCCCTTGAGTTACGAATGATACTCAAGTCATCCCCGGCTTCACGGGTCAAATGCTGCTGGGATGAGTGCAACACCTTGGCCCGCTTGTAATCGCCCATGAATGGGTCTGGCATAATCCGTCAAGGCTCATGTAAACGGTTACTTGACATCTAATCATGTTCTCCACCGTTTTCGAGAATCCTTCTTTACGATCCATATCCTCGCCGGAAACTCAAACGTCCTGCTCAGAGGTATTTTCCTTTTGCTACATAACTCACTCATGAATAACCGTCCTTGAACCCGGATTTCACTATTCGCCGTTTGGCAAAAGGAGGTCTCGGGGGAGGAGTTACGTAATTACATAGCATGATGATTTATAGGAGGCATACGCCATGATAATCACCGCGGTCGAGAATATCTTCGTGGATCGGTTCCTTTTCGTCAAAGTCCATACGGATGCGGGACTGGTCGGCCTAGGCGAATCCGGGACCTGGGGATTCCTCGAGGCTTCGGCCATGGCCGTCGAGACATTCAAGCGTTATCTCATCGGCCAGGATCCGCTGCGCATCGAACACCACTGGCAGTATATGTACCGCGCCTTCCATTTCCGCGGCGCGGCCATCATGGGCGCCATCAGCGCCATCGATATCGCCCTCTGGGACATCGCCGGCAAGCACTTCGGCGTTCCCTGTTACCAGCTTCTCGGGGGCAAGTGCCGGGACAGGGCCCGGGTCTATTACCACGTCTATGGCGATACGACCGAGAAGCTCGTCGCGGGTTGCGTGGACGCCAAGCGGCGCGGGTTTACCGCGGTCGGTCACCTGACGCCGTTCGTCGACGCGCCAAAAGGTGAGCCGTACTTTGAACCGCACGCGGTCAAGATCGCCGAGGCCGTCGACCGGGTGGGCCGGTACCGGGAGGCAATCGGAAATGAGGTCGATCTCTGCATCGAGATTCACCGGCAACTCACCCCGGCCGTGGCAATCGTGCTCGCCAGGGAGATTGAACGTTTCCACCCTTACTTTTATGAAGATCCCGTCTTGCCGGATAACTTCGACGCCATGGCCCTCGTGGCCCAGCACGTCAACATCCCCATCGCCACCGGCGAGCGGCTGCACACCATCCAGGAATTTGAAATGCTCCTCAAACGCGGCGCGGTCCATTATGTCCGCCCGGATGTCTGCATGGTGGGCGGCCTGACGCACGCCAAAAAAATCGCGGCCTTGGCCGAAGCCCATAACGCCATGGTCGTGCCGCACAATCCCCTGAGCCCGGTCAGCACGGCGGCCTGTCTGCAGTTGGCGGCCTGTATCCCCAACTTTGCCCTGCAGGAATACCCCCGTAACGAGGATCGGCCGCCCAAGAGCGAGATCGTCAAGAATCCGCTCCGCTGTGAAGACGGTTTTCTCATTATACCGGATGGGCCCGGGATCGGCATCGAACTGGCCGACGACGCCGCCGAACGCTATCCCTACAAACCGCGTGAATTCAAGGCGCGGCTGCATCTGGACGGATCGGTGATCGATCAATAGGCCCGTTGCCTTACCACGAACCAAGCAGGCCTGATATACTTTGACACGATGCGACCGGCGCCGCGGAGGCCGAGGCGGGCTTCGCGGACTTGCGATCTACGACGCCGAGACGGAACTGGGGCTGCGGAGGGAGATGGGCAGGAGTTTCTTTGTGTGCGGATCTGGGACGGGAGATCCGGTTGCATGCGGACCCCGCCCGGCAGAGAGTCCTGTTCCGGCAATGCTAGGTTGCCTGAAAACTACACGACACTGGTCTCTTCCGTAATCTGCGTTAATCTGCGAAATCTGCGTTAACGGTCCGGACGTATTTTTCGCACCAATTCTAATATACAGCGGAAGACGACCGGTAACATCAGCCGGTGCGGTCCTCATCCAGTCCCAGATAGAACGAACGCCGGTGCAGCGGGCACGGACCGTGCGCCCGCAGCGCCTCGTAATGCGCGGGCGTGGCATAGCCCTTGTGCTTCGCGAAACCATAGGCCGGGTAGATCCGATCGTAACAGGTCATGAGACGATCCCGGGTCACTTTGGCAAAAACCGAGGCCAGGGCAATGGAGAGACAGAGGGCGTCGCCGTGGATGATTGCCTGCTGCGGGAGGGCGGCCTCCGGCAGCTTGACCGCATCGATCAGGACGTAATCGGGCGGTGCTGGCAGCAGCTTGAGCGCCTTGAGCATGGCCCGCTTGGTGGCCTGGTAGATATTGACCTCGTCGATGACCGCGGCCTCCACCACACCCAGGCCAAATCGGACCCCGGCGGCCAGCGCCGCCTGAAGGATCTCTTCCCGGAGCCCGGGTGAGAGCTTCTTGGAGTCATCCAGGCCGGGCAGGAAGAGACCCCTCGGTAGGATCGCGGCCGCCGCCACCACTGGACCCGCCAGCGGTCCCCGGCCGGCCTCGTCGACGCCGGCGACGCGGGCATAGCCGCGCGACCAGAGGTCCTCCTCCGTGAGCAGGAGGCCGGCCTGTCTAGCCCGCTCATCCTCGAGTGTCCGCTTTGCCATGGGAAACAACTCCTAGGTCCACTACAGGCATTGTGAAATGACCCTATGGAACAATGCCGAATGCCGCTTGTTGCTTCAATCCTCAAGTGTCAAGCGCCCCAGGCGGCCGCCGCGCAGGTCGCTCAGGAGCGTCGCCGCCGTGCGTTCGGTGTCCACCCGGCCACCGGCGAGCAGGTGGCCGCGCGCGCGGCCGATCGCGTCAAGATCCTGATATGCATCGCCCGAGATCGCGATCCCGTAGCGTTCGGCCAGCCTGTCCGGGTAGCGTTTCTGCACGAGCGTGATGGCTCGGCGGGCAAGGTCCTCACGGCCGTAGATCTCATCCTTGATTGCGGCGACAACCGCCAGGAGCAGGGCGGTCTCAGGATCGCCGAGCCGCGGCATGAGAAGTCCCGGCATATCCAGGATCTCCAAGTCGGGCCGCGCTCTGACCCATTGGCGCGCGCGCGTGACGCCGGGCCGATCCGCAACCGGCATGGCTTTCCTGCCGGCGAGGCGGTTGAGGAGCGACGACTTGCCGACATTGGGGATACCGAGGATGACTAGGCGCACCGGCCTGCCGGGTTTGGCGCGCCGACGTCCGGCTTCCAGACCGGCGGCGAGAAGGTCGGGTACTCCCATACCGCTCTGTGCCTCGATAACGACCGCGCCGCCCAGCTTCCGGACCCAGGCGGCGGTGGCGCCAGGATCGGCCAGGTCGGCCTTGTTGAGCGCGTAGACCACGGGGCGCGGGCCTAGCAGATCCTCAAAACCCTGTCCAAGGCTGGCGCGTGGTATACGGGCATCGAGCAGAATCACCCCCGCGTCGAGGACCGGCAGGAGGGCCTTTAATTCACGGCGGGCCTTGGCCATATGGCCCGGGTAATAGCTGGTGACCATGCCAGACCTTCTCCATCGATTCTGTGCTAATCTGCGAGATCTGCGTTCAGTGGTCCAGACGGGTTTTCACTACGCTTCTAAAAGCGCCTTCCTTCCCTCTCTCCCGCATCCGCGGGAGAGGGGACCGAGGGGGAGAGGGCCTTCATCGATTCGGCGATAGTGAGGTTTTTCACACCTCTCCTAAGCCTCAAAAGATTGGAAAACTCACCCCCATCCCCCTCTCTTTCGCGAAAGAGAAGGGGTGGCGCGCAGCGCCGGGGGTGAGTTCTTCTTACAAGATGTTTAAAGAGATGGCATATGTCGCCTATTCCTGCACCCGTCTGCGTTCCGTGATGCGGGCGCTCTTGCCCGAACGCTCGCGCAGATAATACAGGCGCGCGCGACGCACTCTTCCCTGGCGGACCAGTTCAATATGGTCGACCATGGGTGAATACAAAGGGAATGTCCTTTCCACCCCTACGCCCTGGGATATCTTGCGCACGGTAAAGGTCTCCCGGAGACCGTTGCCGCGTCTCCGCGTGACGACGCCTTCGTAGACCTGTATCCGTTCGCGGCCGCCTTCGACCACTTTCACATGCACCTTGACCGTGTCGCCGGGATCGAACGCCGGCATGTTTTCCTTGCGTCCTTCACGTTCAATCATCTCGATGACGTTCATTCTTGTTCCTCCTTTCCACCCGCCATGAGCGCGTCAGGCCATAGACCTTGCGCCCTAAGCAGCATCCGTTCCTCACTGGACAGTCCGGCTCCGGCCAGAAGATCGGGCCGTCTCCGCGCCGTACGTAACAGGGCTTGCTCGCGGCGCCAGGCGGCGATGCGGGCATGATCCCCCGACTGCAGGATTTCCGGCACCCGTTCCCCCCTGAACTCGACCGGTCTGGTGTATTGGGGGTAATCCAAGATCCCGCGGGCGAACGAGTCGTTCTCCGCCCCGTCCTCCGCGCCAAGCACACCGGGCAATGTCCTGACGATCGCATCCACCAGGACCATCGCCGGAAGCTCGCCACCCGTGAGCACATAGTCGCCGATCGAAACCTCGCGGTCGGCCAGGCCGGTACGGATCCGCTCGTCAAACCCTTCATAATGCCCGCAGATCAAGATGAGATGCTCTCTCTCGCCCAATTGCCGCACGGTTTCCTGGGTCAAGGTCTCTCCCTGCGGCGTCAGGAGGACCACCAAGGGTTTCGGTTCCCCGGGCGGGCAGAGTTCCTCGACGGCGGCAAAGATCGGTTCGGGCCTGAGCAGCATCCCCCCGCCGCCTCCGTAGGGTGTATCGTCGACCGCACGATGCCTGCCCAATCCATGAGCGCGGAAATCGTGCAGGTGGATCTCGGCCAGCCCCTTTTGCTGAGCCCTTGCCACGATGCTCGACGAGAACGGCCCGTTGAACATCTCGGGGAAAAGCGTCAAAATGTCGATACGCATCGCCATGACATGCGGCCCGCGCTCTCATGCCGAATAGGCAAGAGCGACGGACACTCACCCCAAAACCAGCCCGCTTCTGGTAATAAAACTGTCTAGTCCAACAATCCGGGCATCGGTTCGATCAGCATCACTTTGTCCGCGAGATCGACCTCCGCCACCAAGGAAGCCAAGGCGGGCAAGAGTAATTCGCCCCCGTCGGGTTTCCGCACGACGAAAACATCGTTGGCGCCGGTGGCCATTACCTCGGCAATGCAGCCCAAATCCTCTCCGGCGGTAGTTCTGACCTTGAGACCCACCAAATCGTCATGATAGTATCGCCCCGCCGGCAGACTTGCCCGCTCCGTCATTGGCACACAGATTCTGGCGCCCCGTAACGGCTCGGCCGCGCCGATCTCCTTCACCTCCGCGAACGTGAGCATGACAAACTCTCGCCACGGCCGCCAATTGGCAAGCGTCAACGCTTTTCTCAAGCCGGTCTTTACGGCCGTGACCGCTCTCAAATCAGCAAAGCGATCGGGACTGCTGGTGAGGGGCAACGCCTTGACCTCGCCACGAATACCGTGGGGGCAAAGGATTTCGGCCACCGCCACCAGATCTTTCGGCCAAGGTTGGTTCATTCCGCCAGTTCCACCAGGACCTTCTTGCCATCGCGTACCGCGCAGGCCTTTGTCACCGCACGAATGGCCTTTATCACGCGGCCTTGGCGCCCAATGATCTTGCCGACATCCTTCGGGTCAACTTTGATCTCGTAGAGCACGCGCCCGTTCGGGCCTTCGTCCGCACTAACCCGCACGGCCTCTGGCGCATCGACCAAGGCGCGGGCGATGGTCTCGAGCAAATCCTTCATCGCCCAAAGTCATCTCCTATTTGGCCGCAGCCTGTTCACCCTGGATCAGACCGATCTGACGAAGCAGTCTGCGCACAGTGTCGGACGGTTGCGCCCCGCGGGCCAGCCAGACAGCGGCTTTCTCCTTGTCCACCACCAACTCGACGGGATCGGCCAGCGGATTGTAATGACCGAGAATCTCGACGAAACGACCATCGCGCGGCGCCCGGGAATCAGCCACCACCAACCGATAGAACGGGCGTTTCTTGGCTCCCATCCTGTTCAAGCGAATCTTCGTTGCCAAAATCTCACCCCCCTCACTGGAAAGATCAAGTACTAAGTACGAAGTACTAAGTACTAAAGTATATCGCGCTAAAATCTCAAATGCAGACCAACATCGGTTTATTAATTCCTTACTTAGACCTTAGTACTTAGTACTTATCCCTAAGTTCCGCCTAAATATCGAAAGGAAACGGCATCTTCGGACGGCGGCCGGACTTGCCGGCCTCGGCAAATTGACGCATCATTTTTCTGGTTTGTTCAAACTGCTGCAAGAGCCGGTTGACTTGCTGGACGTTGGTGCCGCTGCCCAAGGCGATGCGCCGGCGCCTGCTGCCGTTGATCATCTGCGGGTTGCGGCGCTCATCCGGCGTCATGGAGTGGATTATCGCCTCCACGTGCTTTAATTCCTTCTCGTCGAGGCGGAGATTACGCAGTTCCTTGGCGGGGACGCCCGGCAGCATGCCGAGAATCTGCTCCAATGGCCCCAATTTGCGCATTTCGCGCATCTGGCCGAGGAAGTCGTCGAACGTGAACTCGGCCTTGCGCAGTTTTTCCAGCATCGCTTGGGCGTTTTTTTCGTCCACCGATTTCTGGGCTTTCTCGATCAAGGACAGGACATCGCCCATGCCAAGTATCCGCGAGGCGATCCTGTCCGGGTGAAAGACCTCGAACTGGTCAAGTTTCTCGCCGAGGCCGGCGAATTTGACCGGGGCGCCGGTGACGGCCTTGATCGACAAAGCCGCGCCGCCGCGGGTATCGCTGTCGAGCTTCGTAAGGATCAGACCGGTGAGGCCCAGTTTCTCGTGGAATGTCTTGGCGACGTTCACGGCGTCCTGCCCGGTCATGGCGTCGACGACCAGCAGTATCTCCTGGGGTTTGACAGCCGCCTTAATCCGTTCCAGTTCGGCCATGAGCGCGTCGTCGATATGCAGGCGGCCCGCCGTGTCGAGCAGCACGTAATCCAAGCCGAGCCGCGACGCCTCCGCCACGCCGGCCGTGCAGATCTGGACCGGATCGGCACCGGACAGGGCAAAGACAGGCAAATCCGCCTGGGTACCGACCACCTGCAGTTGTTTGACCGCCGCCGGCCGGTAGACATCCGCCGCGACCAATAGTACCCGCCGGCCCTGTTTGTGCAGATAAGCGCCGAGCTTTCCCGCGGTGGTGGTCTTGCCGGAACCTTGCAACCCGGCAAGCATCACGATCGTCGGGGGCTTACCAGCCTGGCTGAGCCGGGCCTCCTCCGTCCCCATCAATCTGGTCAGTTCCTCGTGGACGACCTTGACCACATGCTGGCCGGGCGTTAGACTCGCCAGTACCTCCTGCCCGACGGCCCGTTCCCGCACCCGCGCGATGAAGTCCTTTACGACCAGGAAATTGACGTCCGCCTCAAGCAGGGCGATGCGTACTTCCCTGAGCGCGGCATCGACGTCCGCCTCGGTCAAGCGGCCTTTGCCGCGCAGCCGGCGAAAGGTCTCCTGCAACCGTTCCGATAGGGATTCGAGGAACAATCCGCCAACCTCCATTGCTTCCGATGCTAACCGATCATATTGGCCAGCATCGCCGCGGCCTCGTCCAGCATGATCCGCGCCTTTGCATCGTTGCTCCCGATGGCCCTGCGCACCTGGTCGATCTTGCCCGCGCAAGCCTTGAGCGTCTCGCGTTCCGCGCGCTCGCGGCGCTCGAGCCCGAGCCGCCGTTCATATTCCTCCAGCTGATGCGAGGCCCGGTTGAGCAGATCGTGCACGGCCTGGCGCGAAGTCGCCCAGGTCTCGGCGATCTCCTGCAGGGACCAATCCTGCAGGTAGTGGAGCTCGATTGCCTCCCGTTGGCGATCGGTGAGCAGCGAGCCGTAATGGTCAAAGAGCAACCCGATGCGCACCACCCGGTCCAGGTCGTCCAGCGCCATCACTCCGCACAAAAACACCCTGTCAAGTAAAAATACTTAACAGGGTGAGTATACCTGAGCAACGGGGTTCTGTCAAGTCCCAGTCTTAACGGACGCACCTACGGTTCCCGCCCGGATGCCATCTCTGCCATAGAAGCCGCGGTAAGCGACAACAGCCATGGCCACATAGGCCACGGTCTTTGGCAGCATCAGCATCCCCACCACCGGCATCGCCTGGTATGTAAAGATTACGGTCATATAGCAGGCATATGAAACGACGATCAGCCCGGCGATGGCGAGGAAGGCGCGGTCTTTAGTCCTCACCGCGTCGCGCCAGATAAGGAACGCGACGCCCAAGCCCTGAAGGAAAAGGGGGATATTCCGGTAAATCGACCAGGCGAGGGGCGCAAAGGGGCTGTTCCAGTTGTTGGCCGGGTGTAAGAAGAGCAGTAAACGCACGGCGGCCGCGCCGAACAAGATGTAGCCGAACCATCCGTAACCGCCGGCAAAGCGCCATCTCCATGCTTTCAGGAAAAGCATATAGAAAAACGTCAGCGTGATGCCGGTGGCGAGCGCGCCCAGGCCGATCGTGACCGGGTAGCCCAAGACCGTATGCGTGGTGGACAAACTGCCTTTGAGGTGTGAAAGTATTCGCAAGCTAAGATGGAAGGTGTCACCCAACGCGAGCAGCGCGAAGGCCGCCGTAAAACAATCCGCGACCGTGCGGTCCGCGGCCGCGATCCTCGGCCTGCGTCTCGCCATGACGATCACGAGGGTCCAGATCACGAGGAGATATACCGCGTCAAAGACGACTTCAACCCAGCGCAAAACCGCATCGAGCATCTTCGCCCCTCCTTGGGTCTTAGGAGTTCTTGGCGCTAAAGCATCAAGTTTGGCAAAGAATAGTGGTAAAACGTTATTTCAACAAAAACCGTGCTTCTCCTGCCATAAACTTCAGCCCTCAGCAAACAATGCCCCGACAAACATCTCCGGGTCGAACTCCCGCATGTCTTCCGCCCGTTCTCCCACGCCGATCAGGGCGATGGGCAACTGCAATTGGTCGGCCAAAGCGATGACGATCCCACCTTTGGCGGTGCCGTCGAGTTTGGTCAGGACCGCCGTCTCGGCTCCAACGGCCTCGCGAAAGACCTTGGCCTGGTGGAGCGCATTCTGGCCGGTGGTCGCGTCAAGGACGAGAAGTACTCTCAGCGCGCGCCCGGCCAGGTTGGCTTCCACCACCCGGCGGACCTTGCGCAGTTCCTCCATGAGATTGACCTTGGTATGCAGCCTGCCGGCCGTGTCGATCAGGACGGCATCATACCCGCGCGCGCCGGCGGCGGCCAGGCCGTCGAAGGCTACCGCCGCGGGGTCCGCGCCGGCCTGATGGTGTATGACCTCGAGTCCGAGCCTCTGCCCCCAGATCTGGAGTTGCTCCGTAGCCGCCGCGCGAAAAGTGTCGGCCGCCACCAGGAGGACGCTGGCGCCCGAACTTCTGATGCGTTCCGCCAGTTTGGCGATGGTGGTGGTCTTGCCCACGCCGTTGACCCCCACCACCAGGTAGACGACCCCGCGCGCCGATAGGTCCATATCCAATTTGAGTTTGGCAAAGACGGCCAGGATCTCCTGGGCCAAAAATTCCTTGACCTGTCGCGGATCGGCGGTCTTTTCCAGGCGGATGCGCTCACGCACCCGCGCGAGTAATTTGTTGGCGGTCGACGCGCCCACGTCGGCCTGGATCAGAATCGCCTCGAGGTCCGTAAAGAACTCCTCATCGATCTTGCCCCGGCGCACCAATTCTTCGAGCGGTCCGAGCAGGTTCCGCTTGGTGCGGCTCAATCCCTGTTTGAGACGGGAAAACCAGCCGGTGTCAGTGGTCATATTCGTCCTTCCCAAAATCGAAATGATTAATGCCTATACCTCCACCCGGGGCGCACAGGCAGTACACCCCTACGGCGCCTTCGGGGCGGGCGAGGCAGGCCTCGCCCCCGCATGGGACAGCCTAGACGAATTTCGCCCCATGCCTCTTGCCTCACGCCTTTTGCCTTTTGCCTTTTGCCTTTTCCCTCACGCCTCATGCCTCAATTGCCTCTCCTACCCCGCCTTTTCCCTCAAGTGCAACGAAACCAGCTTCGAGACGCCGAGCTCTTCCATGGTAACGCCGTAGAGGGCGTCGGCGACTTCCATGGTCCCCCGGCGGTGGGTGATGACGATAAACTGCATGCGCCGGCTGAAGGTCGCAAGCAATTCCGCGAAGCGGGCCACGTTCGCCTCGTCGAGCGTGGCGTCGATCTCATCCAGGATGCAGAAGGGCGAAGGTTTTACTTCCAGGATGGCAAAGAGCAGGGCTATCGCCGTCATGGCCCGTTCGCCGCCGGAGAGCAGCGACAGGCTTTGCAGACGCTTGCCCGGGGGTTGCGCCACGACCTCGATGCCGGACTCCAAGGGGTTGTCGGGGTCGAGAAGGAGCAAGTCCGCCTTGCCCCCCGTGAACAGCTGTCGAAAGAGGTTGGTGAAAACATCTCTGACGCTGTTGAACGTCTCGAGGAATCTACGGCTGATCGTCCGTTCCACCTCGATGATGATCTTCTGCAGGGACTCCTTGGCTTGGTTGAGATCGTCGCTTTGACGCCGCAGGAACTCATGGCGGCTCCGGAGGCCTTCGTACTCGGCGATGGCGCCCGGATTGACCGGACCCAGGGCGCGTATCTCCGCGCGCAGCGACTCGATCTTGGCCGCCGCCTCGTCCCGCTCGAGGTCCCAATCCCGCTCCAGGCGTTCTTCCCAACCAAGTCCGTATTCCTGCAAGAGATGCGTCCGGCAGGTCTCGGCGCGGATGCGCCATTCCCCCAGGGAGAGTTCGAACCGGTGCGCCTGGTCGCCCAGGCCGTTCCGTTCGCGCCGCACGGCCCGCAGACGGTTTTCCAGTCTCTTCTGGGCTTGCTGCGCTTCGTCGCGCGCCGATAGGACCCCGGCTAACGCCGCTTCCAGTCGCACCTGTTCGTCGGCCAATAGCGCCAGCGATTCGCGGCACTCTGCCTCATCCTGCCTGAGAGTCGCGAGCAGCCCCTCGCATTCAGCCGCTTCACGGTCGGCCGCCTCCAGGTCCCGCGCCTGCTCGCCGGCCAGCCGTTCCGTTTCCGCCAGGGCTTCACGGTGTTTCTTTTCTTCCTCGATCCTGGTGGCCAAGGCGACACGGAAATCGCTCAAAGCCTGTAAGGCGGCGTCCTTCTCGCTTTGTCGCCGCCGCAGTTCCTCGCCGATGCCGGCGTGCTCCTGACGATGCCGAGCCAGATCCGCTTCCGCCTCCGCCAGGTTCGCGCGCAACGCTTGCTCCTTTTCGGCGACGAGCGCGGCTTTTTCGTCGTTCTCGTCGAGCTGTAACCGGATAAGCTCCCCCGCTTCCCGCAGTCTGGTTTCTTCGGCGCGGAGAGTCTCCACCGTCTTGACGGCCATGGCCGATGTGTGCGCAAGGTCGCGGCGGCACGCGGCTAATTCAGCCAAGGCCGTTTCACAACCAGCCAATTCGCCCCGTATGCGCTCGGCCTCGCCGTTGCCCTTGGCCAGGAAACTGAGGGCCGTGTCTTTCTCCCGGCGCAGATCCTCAATCTCGCGCTTGCGCCCAAGGATCTGAACCTTGCGTTGATCCAGGGCGCCGCCGGTCATAGCGCCGCCGACGCTGATCATCTCTCCTTCTTTCGTGACGATGCGATAGGCTTTGCCCGTCTTCTTCGCCAAGGCGACGGCTTGGGCCAAGGTCGGCGCCACCAAAGTATTCCCGAGCAGGTGATCGATGGTGCCGCGGTATTCCGGCGCAAATTCGAGCAGATCCGCGGCATGATAGGCCCCGCATTCCGACATCGCCTCGGCCAGTCCCGGGGAACCGGCGCGGTTGCCGCGGACCAGGTTCATCGGCAGGAAGGTGGCCCGCCCGCGCCCTGAACGCTTGAGATACGCGATGGCTTCCTGCGCCTGGCTGTCCGCCTCGATGACCACAAATTGCAGCGCCGATCCCAAAGCCACTTCGAGGGCCACCTCGTAACCGGGTTTGACCGCGATCAACTCGGCTACCAAACCCCGCACGCCGCGCGCGAACGGCTCGGCCTTGGCCTCGACGAGAATGCTCCTGACACCCGGAAAATAACCCTGATAGGTGCGTTCCATCTCCTCCAGGAGCCCCAGGCGCGACTCGAGGCCCTTGATGCGTTCCCGCCATTCCTGGTTCTTGCCTTCGATCCCCGCCAGGCTTGTCTGGAGGCCGCGCTTCTTCTCGATCAAAGCCGTTTCTTCCGCCGCCGCGGCGGCGTCCCGCCGGGCGTGCTCATCCTGCTCCTCTATAGCCGCGGAAAGCTTACGCTCGATGGCGTCTGCTTCCGTCTTTGTCGAAGCAGCCCTGGCCAGCAGTTCCTGCCGGGTCCGGTCGAGGTATTGCGCCTCCATCTGTGCGCCCTGCATCCCGTTCCGCGCCCCGGCTACCTTGTTCATATCCTCGATGATCTCCGCTTTTAGCTCTTCCTCGCGCGCGACCAGGTCTTGCAACACATTATCGCGCACGGCGATGGAGCCCTCGGACTCCATCAGCGCGGCCGCGATCTCGGCCCTCGCCTTGCCGGCCTCGTCCATGGCCCGCGCCTGCTCGGCATGGCGTTGACGCAGGCCCTCCAGACGCCGCGCCAAATCCCCGCGGTGAGCGGCCAATGCCTGCAGACGTTCCTCCTGCGCGCGGATCTTCTCGCGGAACACCTCGAGCCGGCCGCGCTCCTGCTCCAAACGGTTACCCATGGCAAAAACCGCCTGCTGGTTCCCGGCGATTTCCTCGTCGCGCGCGACCGCGGCCACGCGCCCCTCTTCCAGGTTGGCTTCGAGGATGGTTTCTTCCCGCGCGAGTTCGTCTTCGCGCTGGCGGACCTTGGCCAACTCCGCTTCGGCGCGGGCGATCGACTCCAGCAAGATACCCAGATCATGCCCGACGAGGTTGAGATCCAACCGGGCCAGTTCAGCTTGGAGGCGCTGGCATTCCTCGGCCAGCAACGCCTGCGCCTGAAGCGGTCCGAGTTGCCCCTCGATTTCGGCGAGCAGATCCATGACCCGGACCAGGTTGGCCTCGGTTTCCTCCAAGCGCCGCATCGCGGCTGCTTTTCGCAGCTTATACTTGACCACGCCGGCCGCTTCTTCAAAGATCGCCCGCCGGTCTTCCGCTTTGACGGACAGAATGGCGTCGATCTTGCCCTGGCCGATCACGGAGTAGGCTTCCTTGCCGAGGCCTGTGTCGAGAAACATCTCTTGTATGTCGCGCAGCCTGACGTAGGATTTATTGATCAGGAACTCGCTCTCTCCGGAGCGATACAACCGGCGGGCGATGGATACTTCGGAAAAATCGACCGGCAGGTAGCCGTCGCCGTTGTCCAGGACCAGTTCCACCTCGGCCAGGCCGAGCGGTTTGCGCTGGTCGCTCCCGGCGAAGATAATGTCGTCCTGTTTGACGCCGCGCAACGCACGCATGCTTTGCTCGCCCAACGCCCAGCGAAGCGCGTCGGCGATATTGCTCTTACCGCAGCCGTTGGGACCCACGACGGCTGTAACCCCGGGTTGGAAGATGACCTCCACGGGTTCGGCGAATGATTTGAAGCCAAGGAGCTGCAGGCGTTTTAGGTGCAAGCTTGTCCCCTCTTCGAGTCAAGAGTTATGGGGGCAATGCAAACGCACCGCATGGTTACGGTGCGCCGTTCGGGGTCACCGCTCAGGCCCCAAGAGTCTTGGTCAGGATGATCTTACCACATCCGGGGGGAAAAATCGATAGGGTGTGAGCCGCTAACCGACCCGCACCGTTATCGCCAGGTCCAGCCTCTTGCGCGCATATAGCGGCAGATTAGGACTGAGGAGGGAACCATACTTCTCGACCAGGCGCCGGAGCTTGAGGCGTGCCCTGGTGCGGGCGTTGTCCACGACTTTTGCCCCCAGCGCCAACTCGGCCTGGATTTCCTCCGTGGACATTCCCAAGAGCAGGAGGTCGATGACGGCGAATTCCACGTTTGATAAGTGGTTCTTGAGCACCAAACGGAGCCGTTCTTCCGCCCAGCGTTCGACGACCTCCTCCAGGGGATCGCCGTCAACGGCCACGAGGGCGTCTTGCAGGAAAGCGCGCCCATCTTCAGGGGTAAAGCCGGAATTGAGCGACAAGGCGTTTGTCAGGATACGGTTCTTCTTTGTCTGGGCATGCTTGAGGACGTTCGCCACCCGCCGCAGGATGCAGATATAGGCAAAGGTGCTGAATTTAACGGCATAGCGCCCGGGGTCGTATTCGCCGATCGCCTTCAAAAGCCCTATCATCCCATCCTGGCAGAGGTCCTCGTAGCAATCGGACCATCGCGCCGCGCGCATGCGGACGATGCGGTGCACCATCGGCAGATACTTCTTGACCAAATCCTCCTTCGCGAGCTCATCCCCCGCCCACGCTCTCTTGAGCAGGGCTTCGTCAATGAGTTGGTTCTCCGCTGCCATGGCCGCAATCCCCCCCATAAAGAATATGGGCGGGTTGTCCCGAACATGACAAAACCCCCATTCCTCCGCAAGAATGGGGGCCTCAAAGCACCAAGCCTCCGTATTGCACTACCGGTGCTGCACAAGGAATTTGATCGCGGTCCGTTCCTCTCCGTCGATCTGAACCTCGGAAAACGCGGGAATACAGACGAGGTTGACACCATTCGGCGCGACGAAGCCGCGGGTAATCGCAATCGCTTTGACTGCTTGGTTGACGGCCCCGGCACCGACCGCTTGAAGCTCAGCGGCGCCTTTCTCACGGATGACTGCTGCTAAAGCCCCTGCGACAGATTTAGGGTTAGAGGTTGCTGATACTTTCAAGACTTCCACTACGTCAAATGCCTCCTCCCTATCCGGCCGTAACTATAAGTTATCGACCCTATTGCAACAGCAAGCAGACTTGACTAAGAATTCTATTCAACAGGCCGCCGGTAAATCCTTCTTTAACCAGGAGTCACCCCCACCGGATGCACCTTAATCTTTTCCAGTGCTTCCTGTGCGGCCAGCTGTTCAGCCTCTTTCTTGCTGCGTCCGCTTCCTTGTCCGAGCAGGCGTCCGTTGGCGTGGACTTCGACGGTGAAGGTCTTGCCGTGGTCCGGCCCTTCTTCCCTGGCCAACAGGTACACCGGTTTATCCCCGCGTCCCTGCAGTTCCTCTTGCAGCTTGGTCTTGTAATCCTGGAAACCCTTGCCGCTTGCCGCCTCGCGAATCTCGTTGCCAAGCTGCGCGAGCACGAAGGCGCGGGCCGCGTCGAGCCCGCGGGCCACGAAGAAGGCGCCGGTCACCGCCTCAAAGACATCGGCCAGGTTCGAATCGCGCATCCGTCCGCCGGTAAACGCCTCACCTCGCCCCAACCGCAAGAAGCGGCCCAATTCCAGGATTCTGGCTTGTTTGGCCAGGACCGGCGCGCTGACAACGAGCGCCCTCAACTTGGCGAGCTGCCCTTCATGCGCGCCGGGATACTCATGGAACAAAAAGTCCCCGACCACCAGTCCCAGAACCGCGTCGCCGAGGAATTCCAGCCGTTCATTGCTCTCCGTGTCTTCCTCATTGGCGCAAGACTTGTGGGTCAGGGCAATCCGCAATAATGCCGTGGCATCCATGGGGAAACCGATGGCCTGCGCCAGTTCCTCCACGGAAGCAGCGGACGTATCCGGTTTGGCCCGGTGACGACGCTTGCTCATCAATCGCTCGCGAACTTCCTAAAGGCAAGGCAGGCGTTGTGTCCGCCGAAGCCTAGCGAATTGCTGAGGGCCACCCGGACGTCAGCCTTGCGCGCCGTGTTGGGCACATAATCCAGATCGCACTCCGGGTCCGGGTATTCGTAGTTGATGGTCGGAGGGATCATGCCCCTGGTGATGGTCAAGACCGAGACGGCCGCCTCGAGCCCTCCGGCTGCGCCCAGCAGGTGGCCGGTCATGGATTTGGTGGAACTCACCGCCACCTTATGGGCATGATCGCCCAAAGCCCGCTTGATCGCCTTTGTCTCCATCTTGTCGTTCAGTTCCGTCGAGGTCCCGTGCGCGTTAACGTAGTCCACATCCTCAGCAGTCAAACCCGCGTCACGCAAGGCTTCCTGCATGGCGCGCGCCGCGCCGTCCCCGTCGGGATGAGGAGCGGTCATGTGATACGCATCCCCGGTCAGCCCCGCGCCCACGATCTCCGCCAGGATCCGCGCTTTACGGGCCACGGCGTGCTCGAGACTTTCGAGGATCAGGATGCCGCACCCCTCGCCCATGACGAAACCGTTGCGTTTGGCGTCAAACGGCCGGCTGGCTTTCTCGGGGGCGTCGTTATTGGTGGATAGCGTGCCGGCAGCACAGAAACCGGCGTAAGCCAAGCCGGTGATCGCCGCCTCACTGCCGCCCGTAATCATACAATCGGCCGCGCCCCGCCGAATCAAGGCCAGGCTGTCCGCGATCGAATGCGCGCCGGAGGCGCACGCCGTGACGGCCGTGCTGTTGGGGCCCTTTGCTCCGACAACGATGGATACCTGGCCGGAAGCCATGTCGCTTATCATCATCGGGATAAAAAAGGGGCTCACGCGCGAAGGGCCTCGTTCAATAAAGACGCGGGCCTGCTCCTCCAGTGTCCGCATACCGCCGATGCCGGAGCCGATGATTACGCCCGTACGATAAACGTCGTCGCCCTCGATGACGAGGCCGGCGTCGGCCAAGGCCATCTTGGCCGCGGCCACGGCAAATTGGGCAAATCGATCCATGCGCCGGGCTTCTTTGCGTTCGAGATAGTCGGATGGGTCAAAGTCCCTGACCTCGCCCCCGATTCGTGCCGGAAACTCGGTCGCATCAAACGAACTCACGGGCCCGATACCTGATTTGCCCGCGATAAGCGCATCCCAGGTTTTATCGGTGCCCACGCCGAGCGGAGAGATGATTCCTAGTCCCGTAACCACAACGCGATGCTGCAAATCATGCCCTCCCATGGATGACTGTAGAGAAAGTCCCGTAGCAAGCCACGGGACTTTCTCCTCACCTTACTGCGCGTTTTCCTTGATGTAATTGACCGCGTCCCCCACGGTCACGATCTTTTCCGCATCCTCATCGGGGATTTCCAGGTCGAACTCTTCTTCCAGAGCCATCACCAACTCCACAATGTCCAGGGAGTCCGCGCCTAAGTCATCGACGAACGAGGCCTGGGTCGAAACTTCTTCCTCGTCGACGCCCAGTTGCTCGACGATTATCTCCTTGACCTTCTCGAAAACGTCCACCCATCTTCACCTCCTTCCGGAAGCGATGGCAGAAATATCGGCATGGGGTATCCCCCTTGTGCCCTCACATCAATAGTCCCCCATCGACCTGCAGGACCTGGCCGGTGATGTAACGGGCGGCGTCGGAAGCAAGAAAGGCCACCACGGAGGCGACGTCTTCCGGTTGCCCCAGGCAACCCAATGGTATCAGGCGAAAGAGATTCTCTTTGGCTTCCTGTGTCATCGCCTCGGTCATCTTGGAATGGATAAAACCTGGTGCGACCGCGTTGACTCTTACGCCGACCGCGCCCAATTCCTTGGCCATGGCCTTGGTGAATCCGATGATCCCGGCCTTCGAGGCGGCGTAGTTGGCCTGGCCGACATTGCCCATGAGCCCGACCACGGAGGCTATATTGACGATCTTGCCGCTCTTTTGCTTGATCATGGGACGCAGGGCGGCTTTGGTACAGTTCATCGTCCCCTTGAGATTGACGGCGATCACCTCGTCCCAGTCTTCTTCCTTCATCCGAAAGAGAATCCCGTCGCGGGTGATACCGGCGTTATTAACCAGTATGTCCAACCTGCCGAAGGCGTCCACGGCCGCCTCAACCATGGCCTTGGCATCAGAAAGCCGGGCTACGTCGCCGACCACACCCCGGGCGGCATAACCCTTGGCGGCGAATTCGGCCACGGTCTCCTCCACCAGCGGGAGGACGTCCTGCAGGACCAGCTTTGCGCCTTGGGCACCCAGAGCCTCGGCAATAGCCCGGCCAATTCCGCGCTGCGCCCCTGTTACAAGGGCCACCTGGTTGGCTAACAACATATTACTAAACCTCCCCTAAAATTGCAAGTGCCTCTTTGAGGCTGTCCTGATCCCCGATATTGAGGACCTTGGCCGTGCGGCTCACCCGCCGAATCAAGCCGGACAGCACACGTCCAGGCCCCAATTCCAGGAAGGTCTCGACTCCGGCCCCGAGCATGTGGCGCACCGATTCCTCCCAGCGCACGGCGGAAAAGACTTGCTCGTAAAGGGCTTGTTTGATCTGGGCCGGCTCGGTCACACAACGCGCGGTCGTATTGGCCACGACCGGCACACTCGCGGGGCGGAATTCGGCGCGGTCCAGTTCGGCGGCGAACTTGTCGGCCGCGGGGCGCATGAGCGACGAATGAAACGGCCCGCTGACCGAGAGTGGAATGACCTTATTCGCCCCGGCGGCCAGCGCCAGCCGGCCCGCCTCCGCCACCGCCTTCGTTTCCCCAGCCACCACCACTTGCCCGGGACAGTTCAGAGTGGCGGCTTGGACAATACCGGCGGCCCCGGCCTCCACCAGGACCCTGGCCAGCGCCTCGTCGCTCAATCCGATTATGGCGGCCATGGTGCCGGCCCCCGCCGGCAGGGCCTCCGCCATCAGTTCGCCGCGTTTCCTGACGAGACGAAGGGCGTCGCGAAAGTTGAGCGCGCCGGCCGCGACTAGCGCCGAATACTCGCCGAAACTGTGGCCGGCGACCAACATCGGCGCCACCGGCCCGGCGGCGGCGGCGAGGGCTCTGTATGCGGCGATACTCGTGGCCAGGATCGCGGGTTGCGTGTTCTCCGTGCGCTTGAGGTCTTCCTCCGGGCCTTCGAAGCAGAGCCGGCTCAGGGAAAAGCCGAGCGCCTCGTCGGCTTCGTCGAACGTTTCCTTGGCCACAGCGTAGTGCCGCCAGAGGTCATGCCCCATCCCCACGGATTGGGAGCCTTGCCCGGGAAAGACGAGCGCCAGTCGGCCTAGCATGCGTTCACTCCTTGTCAAGACTTGGTCCAAACGAGCACATCGGCCCCCCAGGTGAGGCCGGCGCCGAAACCTACGAGCAGCAGTTTCATGCCCGGCGAGAGGCGGCCGGACTTGTACAGCTCGGTCAGGCCGATGGGGATCGAAGCCGCGGACGTGTTGCCATAGCGATCCACGTTTACAAAGACCCGTTCCATGGGAATTTCGAGGCGTTTGGCGGCAGATTCGATGATACGGATGTTCGCCTGGTGCGGAAGGAAGATGTCGATCTCATCCTTGGTCAGACCGGCCCGGCGTAATACTTCCTCGGCGGCTTCGGGCATGATCTTGACCGCGAACTTGAATACCTCGTTACCGCTCATCTTCACATAGTGCTCGCGTCCGGCCACCGACTCCGCGCTGGCTGGACGGCGGCTGCCTCCGGCCGGCATATACAGATGCAAGGCCCCTTCGCCATCGGCGCCCAGATAATGGGCCACAAAACCCGCGCCGGGCTTGACCGGTCCCAGCACCGCCGCTCCGGCCCCATCGCCAAACAGCACGCAAGTGCCGCGGTCGGTCCAATCCGTGATGCGGCTGAGCACGTCCGCCCCCACGACCAGTACGTGCCGGCAGGACCCTGTGGCGATCGCTTGGCATGCCTGGGACACCCCGTAGATGAAACCCGAACAGCCGGCGGAGAGATCGAAGGCGGCCGCCTTTTTTGCGCCGAGGCGCGCCTGGAGCAGGCACGCGGTCGACGGCCAGACCATGTCCGAGGTTATGGTGGCGACGATGATCATATCCAGATCGGAAGCGGCCAAGCCCGCGTCGGCAAGGGCGTTTTCCGCGGCCATCAAGGCAAGATCGGAAGTGGCGATCTCCGGCGGCGCGATCCGGCGCTCCTTGATGCCGGTGCGTGTCCGGATCCATTCGTCCGAGGTATCGACGATCTTCTCCATATCGGCGTTGGTTACGATCTTGTCCGGAATGCCGGCGCCAAGTCCGATCACACCGGCGGAGACCAGTTCAGTCACCTATTTTGTCCTCCCTTGCAAGACTCTTGCCGGCGGTGGCTTGGCTGATGGTCAGGATCAGGCCTTCCGCGGCGGCTTTGCTCGCCGCCTTGATCGCGTTGCGTATGGCACGCGCATTCGAGCGGCCGTGCGCGATGATGCTTACGCCATCGACGCCCAGGAGCGGCGCTCCTCCGTATTCCGTGTAATCGAGCCGGCCGCGCAACGCCCGCAGACTCGAACGGAGCAATACACCGCCAAGTCTTCCCTTGACCGAGGCCGAGACCGACTCTTTGATCTGCGAAAAAAGGACGCCGGCCAACCCTTCCGAGAGCTTGAGCACCACATTGCCCACGAACCCGTCGCAGACGATAACCTCCGCCACCCCGCGGTGGACGTCGAGCCCTTCCACGTTCCCCACGAAATTGAGGCCGGAGGAGGAGAGAAGCGGATAGGCGGCCAGGCAGAGCGTGTTTCCCTTGGTGGGTTCCTCCCCGATATTCAGGAGGCCCACCCTCGGATTACTCAAGCCGAGTACGCGCTCGGCATAGACCGCTCCCATCATGGCAAACTGGACGAGATTCTCCGGCGAGCAATCGGCGTTGGCGCCCGCGTCAAGCAGGACCGAGACCCCGGTCGCCGTGGGCATGGGAATGGCGATGGCGGGACGATCTATACCCTTGATCCGCCCCAGGCGCAGCAAGGACGCGGCCATGGCCGCACCCGTATTTCCCGCTGAAACCACGCCCGAAGCCTGGCCGTTGCGGACCAGTTCGTTCGCGACCACCACCGAGGCCTGGCGTTTCTTCTTGACCGCGGTCGCGGGATGCTCATCCATGGCGATCCGCTCCGTGGCCGCCACCACTTCCAGGGGGAGCGCGCGCGCTTCGGGACAGGCCGCCAGTTCCGCCTCGAGACGCGCCGGATCTCCGACCAGTATAACTTCCGCGCCAAGCTCCTGGCATGCGGCAACGGCGCCGCGCACTTCCTCACGCGGAGCAAAATCGCTACCCATCGCGTCCAGGGCGATCTTCATGGCTTCTCCCCCCAGGCACACTTATCCTTAGTATATCTGAAGACTCCGGCTTGTCAAGGAAGGATCTTGCAGTCCGCCCACATAATCCGCGTTTCGCCTTACCCGGAAGGCATCAGGCAAAAGGCAATAAAAATAAAGGTCAGCGATGCGACCTTTATCTTAACCAGTTTATTTCCCTGCGGCCTTGACCACTTCGCGCCCGCGGTAGTAGCCGCATTTGGGGCAGACGCGGTGGGGCATCTTGGCTTCGTGGCACTGAGGACAGACCGCAAGCGCGGGCAATTCCAGCCGCCAACTGGACGCACGGCGCTGATCGCGATGCGTGCGCGAGGTCCTGTTCTTGGGGTTTGCCATGGATCACACCTCCTTCTTGGGGAACAAACGCGCCAGTTCGGAGAGGCCCGAGTGTTCCGACTCCGGCGGGCAAGCGCATCTTCCCTCGCTGAGGTTCCGCCCGCACCGGGCGCACAGGCCGGGACAATCCACCCGGCAGAGGGTCTTCATGGGCAAGGCAACAATTACCGCTTCCCGGACGGCCTCGTCAAGATGCATGACATCCCCGACGAACGGAACGAACTCGCCGTCCGCATCCTCCACCGGCGGCTGATTCCCCGGTATGAAATCCTGGTCGAAGGGCACATTCAGGAAGAGTTCACAGGGCGATAGGCAACGAACGCATTCCGCCAGGAGACGGGCTGTGATCTTGCCTTCCACGTGCAGGAACCGCCCGGTGTTCGTGACGGTGGCTTCCACTTCCGCCGGTGCGACGGCCCGGGGCTCCTGTCCAAGCGCTTCGGTCAGGTCGACCGTTCCCCGGACGGTGATCGATGCCCCTTTGGCGTCGCGGACTCGACTTATATCTACCTGCATTCCCGTCACCCTGTCTATTATATCGACCGCCCTAACCCTTGTCAACCCTGGAACCCGCCACAATCGCGGCCGTGTCCCTCGCGATGACCAGTTCCTCATTGGTCGGGATCGTGTAGATCTTGACCGGTGAGTCGGGCCGGCTGATCTCCGCCTCGCATCCGCGCACTTTGTTACGCTCGGTATCAAGAAGTATACCCAGACACACCAGGCCCTGACAGACCCGGGCTCGCATCTCGTACGAATTCTCGCCGATACCGGCCGTGAACACCAGCGCATCCAGCCCGCCCAGGGCCACGTAATATGCGCCGATGTACTTGCGTAGACGGTAGGCGAAGACATCAAGCGCCAGAGCCGCGCGCTTATTGGGAGCGACCGGATCGGCGGCGGCGGCCTCGAGATCCCGGAAATCGTGGCTGAGTCCCGAGAGCCCCAGGACGCCGCTCTTCTTATTCAGTAGCACCTGCGAGACCTGTTCGGCGGTGAGCCCTTCCTTGGCCATGACGAAGGGAACGATCGCCGGGTCGATATCGCCGCACCGCGTCCCCATCACGAGCCCTTCCAGGGGCGTGAAACCCATGCTCGTGTCGATGGAGTGGCCGTCCCTGATTGCCGCCACGCTCGCGCCGTTGCCAAGGTGGCACGTGATGAGGCGGAGTCCGTCGAGCGGCCGGCCGAGGAGCGCGGCGGCACGAGTCGCCACGAACTTGTGCGAGGTTCCGTGCATGCCGTAGCGCCTGATGGCGTATTTTTCGTACATCTCGTACGGCAAGGCGTACATGAAGGCTTCAGGGGGCATCTGCTGGTGAAAGGCGGTATCGAAGACCACCGTCATGGGCACGCCGGGGAGTACCTTCTGGCAAGCCCTAATGCCCATGATGTGGGGCGGATTATGCAACGGCGCCAGTTCGCTGCAGGCGGCGATATATTGGATCACATCCTCATCCACCAGGACCGACTCCGAAAAACGCTCGCCCCCGTGAACGATACGGTGCCCGACCGCGAAGATCTCACTGACGTCTCCAAGCACCCCGCGCTCGGGGTGAGTCAGTTCATCGAGCACCTTGGCCATGGCCGCGGTATGGTCCGGGGCTGCACATTCGGCGCGATGACGCTCCCGTCCGGGCACCTGGTGCGTCAGCAACGTGCCATCGGCGCCGATGCGCTCGATCATGCCTTTCGCAAGCGTAGTTTCGGTCTCCATCTCAAAAAGCTGATACTTGAGCGAAGAACTGCCGCAATTGACAACGAGTACCTTCATTCCGATTCCTCCCAACCACGGTCCTGGCGCATCGATCCACTCCCCACTAGGGCGGACGGAAGGAACGTACCAGTCCATTCGGGCAAAACCCTTAGAAGAATACGCCCCCCGCGGCAAATTTCCTGCTTCTGCGGAGGGCTGCTTCAAAAGCGAGGTGAAAAAGTTCTTCGCAGCAAAACACCGAGAATGCCGCAACTGCGAAATACGTGAAATGTGGCGAAAGGGCGGGGTTTCTTCTCGGTTACTTACCGCCGGGATCAGCGGCGGCCTTGGCGAGCGCCGTCCTTGACAGGTCGGCCGTCGGGCCGCAAAAATGCTCTCCGGTCAAGCGGTGCGCCAGCGTCCAGTCAAAGCGCGCCGTGAACTTACCCACCAGGTCCCCGAAACCGGCCGAGGCCATGCGGCGCGGCGCCGTCGCCACCAGGTCGAGGTCGCCGACCACGGCCGCCGGCGGTGTTGCCGGCACGGCCTGTTTTAGACCGTCATTGAACATCGGCACCACCGGACTGGTATAACCGTCCATGGACGCGGCGGTCGGAACGGCGACAAAAGGTTTTCCCGCGCGGTGCGCCGCCATCCGCACCACGTCCGTGACCGTGCCCGAACCGACGGAGACGAGGATGGCGACCTCTCCAAGTCCGGCCGTTTCGTCCGTGTGGGACCGGGTGGAAGGCAGGACCGCCTGGCGCGCCGCGAATCCCGCTTCGCAAGCATGTCCGTGACGGCATCACCCGCGACCGCGCGTGTGTTCAGGTCGGAGACCACCAGCACCCCGCGCGCGGTTCCCGTCTCCTGCTCCACGAACCGGGGCAGCTCGCGCAAGGCGCCCTCGGCCAATAGGACTCGCGTCCTTACGGCGTGTGATTGGCCGCAGGAGCAGGATTCCCGTGTAAGTCCTCCAAGATCGGGGCCATGGTTGTCCATCGCGCATCCCCTCCTTGTCCGCCACCGACCCATGCCGCCAGGCGGACCAGCGCCCCGCGGGCGGGCGTCGCCGGCAATCCCGCCAGGCACTCCTCCGCCCGCATCGCCCAACGGCGGCAGGTATCCTCCGCTAGCGCGAATGCCCCGGTCCGGTGCAAGATCGCGGCCAATTCACGCCGCCTTTCCAGATCCCAGGACCCGTTCTCCATAAGCGCCTTGAGGTTCGCGGGATCCTTGGCGTAGGCCAGAATGACCGGGTAAGTGTATAATCCCCGGCGGCAGTCGTTCATGGTCGGTTTACCGATGGCGCCATCGTCCGCCGTAAGGTCCAGCAGGTCGTCCCGGAGCTGATAGGCTAGACCGAAGGCATGTCCGTAACCCTCCAGCGCGCGCGCCTGGGAGGAAGCCAGGGACGCGGCCAGGGCGAAGAGACGCGCCGTCTTTGCCTCGAGCCAGGCAAGGTAGATGTCCAGGCTGGGGACCTTGCCCGCCATGGAGGCCTGGCCGAACTCGCCGGCGACGAGTGTCTCCGCCACCTCCAGGAAACGCCTGAGACAGGAACTGCTGATCCGCGCCGCGCCGAGCAGGGCCCGGGCAAAGAAGAAGTCTCCCAGGAGCACGGCCGGTAAGTTGCCGCGGGTCGAGTTGGGGGTCGGCATCCCCCCGCGCAGGCTGGCCTCATCAACCACGTCGTCATGCAGCAGCGAGGCCAGATGCAGCGCCTCGACGGCCGCGGCCCCACGTACAACCGCCGGGTCAAGGCGCTCGCCCGCCGCCAGCGCGCCCAGGATCGCGATCAGCGGCCGCAGCCGTTTGCTGGGGCGAGAGAGAACGCCGCCAACACCCTCCATCAAACATGGGTCGGACGCAACCATCAGCCTCTTGAGCTGTCGTTCGACTGCCGATAATCCCGCGGCGGTCTGTTCCGCGAGAGAGGATTCCTCCAGCAAAAACGTGGGCAGGATGCCGGCGAACGGTACGCCGCTCAATGGTCCCCAGCCGGGCGCGGATTATTAGAGAATTCGCGATCGCTGGCGATCGGCGTGCCGCTCCAACGCCAATTCAAGCAGGCGGCTGACCAGATCTTCATATTTGAGTCCTGTGGCCTCCCATAGCTTCGGGTACATGCTGATGCTTGTGAAACCGGGCATCGTGTTTATTTCATTGACCAGAATCCCGTTGTTATCCCGCGTAAGGAAGAAATCCACGCGCGCCAGACCGGCGCAATCGATGGCCTTAAAGGCGCGCACGGCCAAGTCCTGAATGCGGGCCGTGGTTTCCGGGGGCACCTCGGCCGGTATGATCAGCCGCGAGTCCTGGGCGATGTACTTCGCGTTATAACTATAGAATTCTTCGCAGGGGACTATCTCGCCGGGCACGGAGGCTATCGGCTCGTCGTTCCCCAATACGCTGCATTCTATCTCCCGGCCGTCAACGTTGATCTCGACCACCAGCCTCCGATCGTAAGCCGCGGCCAGATCAAGGGCGGGTCCCAATTCTCCCGGGTCGTGCACCTTGGAGATCCCCACGCTCGAACCGAGGTTGGCAGGCTTCACGAAGCAGGGATATCCGACGCTTTCCTCGACGCGGCGTTTCACCGAGGCTGGCGAAGCCTCCCATTCCTTCCGTAGAATCACGAGGTACTCCGGCACAGGCAAGCCGGCTTGGCGGAAGACCGCCTTCATCAGACCCTTGTCCATACCAACGGCTGAAGCCAGGACACCGCCGCCGACATAAGGAATACCGGTCAATTCCAAGAGTCCCTGGACCGTCCCGTCTTCACCGTACGGCCCATGCAGGACGGGAAAGATTACATCAAGCCTCTCGCGCAAACCCGCAAAGATCCTCCCGTCGGCAGCGGCCGGGGCCAGCAAAGCTTCCTCCACTTGCCCGGCGCCGCCGGCTGTCAAACGCACTTGCGGCTCACCGGATTCGAGCAAGATGCGAGGGTTGACGCCGGGCAGCCATCGTCCCTCGGTGCTGATGCCGATCGGCACGACCTCGTACCGTTCAGGGTCGAGAGCGGCCACGATCGAAGCCGCCGAGACGACCGAGACCTGATGTTCGCCGGATCGGCCCCCGTATAATACACCTACGCGCAACCTTGATGCCATGGTTTTCCTCCAAATGAAAAATAGAAAATAACGCAGCTCGTCACTGGTCGCTCGCCGCTCGGGGAACGAGCCGGGTCTGAACCCACATTTCCATCCCTTGTTCTCCCGGCGGCACGCCGGGGTCCAGCCTGGAATAGCCTGTGCCTGGCTCGAGCCCGCACTTCGCATAATCGCAGGTTTTCGATCGCGAGAACGAGAACCAGAACGAGTACGAGTACGAACACCCGTCCTCCGCAGCAGTACCAAGTGATAATCCAGGATGCTACTGCCGAGGGTGGACTGCTTCGCTGAGCATGAACGCGGATAAATAACCGTATTCAGCCTATTCCCCGCGATCGCCACGTAGCACGCATTTTGAGTCAGTATTCTTGTTCGCGGCCGCGATTCCTGCCCGTGTGCTTAATAGTTCCTCGCGCAGGGCGCGGTAGGAGTCAAGACTGAGTTCACCCTGGGCCAGACGCCGTTCGAGGATTGACAGCGGCGCATCATGACCGCTGAGCCCGATGCGCGCCAGGAGAACCCGCCCGTCGCGCCAGAGGAGAAAGCCAGCCAGCAAAACGGCGGACCACAAAGCGATGGAGCGGGCATCGGGCGTAAAGAGCGCGCCCATCCCCACCCATCTGGTCAGTAGCCAAAACACACCCAGAACCAGAACCGTCCGTCCCCACTCCTTCATGACCAAAACCTCACTGTAACGGTATCGCACCAACCTTTGCTAGTATTGCCAAAGGCGAACCACCATACACAGCATGTCAATGCACCGTGGATAGGAAAACTCACCCCCGGCCCCTCTCTTTCGCGAAAGAGAGGGGTGGCGCCGTCCTCGACCCTGAGTTCTTGGTACTTTATTCAAGAGCGCGGACCGAAGGGCAGCGCCGGGGTGAGTTCTATTAAAAACCATGGCGGACAAGCTTACCTCTTACCTCTTGCCTCTCGCCTCTTGCCTATCCTCGTCACTTGGGCAAGTAAGGAATCGGATTGACCGGCTCCCCGTTTACCCTTACCTCAAAGTGCACGTGCGGGCCCGTGCTCAGGCCGGTGCTGCCCGCCAGGGCTATGCGTTGGCCTTTGACCACCACGTCTCCCACATTGACCAGGATCTTTGAGTTATGGCCGTAGAAGGTCGATAGGCCGCGGCCGTGGTCGATGGCGACCAGGTTGCCGTAACCCCCTTGATAACTTGCGATCCGCACAATACCGCTGTCAGCCGCCAAGACCGCCGTACCGGTCGGAACGGCGATGTCCTGGCCGTTATGAAACTTGCTCTTCTTCAGGACCGGGTGACGGCGCCAGCCAAAGCTTGAACTGAGACGGCCCAGGACCGGCCACATCATTTTTCCGGTGCCGAGCGCGACCCCGGAGCCCGTCCGGCGCATCTCGGAACCCAGTTCCTTCGAGAGCCGTTCGTATTCATCAAGCGCCTGCTCGAGGCGGACCCGATCGGCCTGGATGCGGGCTACTTCCTGTTGGGTATACTTGACTTTTTCACTATATTTCTTTTGCTCGCTCGCCGCTTTTACCTGCAAGGCAGAGATCGCCTTGGTGCGGGCGGTCAATTCCTCGTGCTGCTTCCGGATTTCCAGACGCTTGGCGTCGACTTCGCGGTATGCCTGCCGGTATTCCTCCAGCATTTGCAGATCCTGGCGCACAAAGTAACTGGATAGCTCGTAACGATTGATGAGGTCACCGAGACTGGTGGCGGAGAAGAGCACCTCGAGATAGCTGATGGGGCCGTAGCGGTAAAAGGCGCCCACCCGTTCTTGCAGGATCGTGCGCCGCTGTTGCAGCTTTTCTTCCAGATCGAGCAGGTCGTTTTCCGTACGTTTCAAAAGCTCACGGGCGTCCATGGCGCGAGCCTGGGCGGTAACCAGCTGTTTGTTAATCGTGTTCAGGTTCGACTGGATCTTGTTCAGTTCGCGCTGGTTCTTGGAGAGGACACTGAGGGCGTTCTGCTCTTGTTTCTTTTTTTGCTGTAAGGCGGAGCGCGTCCTTTCGATCAGCTGATCGACGCTTGTTTCCAGGGCCAAGACCGGTGTTACCGCGATCAGGCCCAAGATTATCATTGACAAAGCCAGGCCTAGGACATACGTTCTGCGCATCCGAATTCTCCTCTACGGGGCCATGGTTCCCAATAAGAGGGTTCGAAAAACCTGAAAAGAAACTGAACCTAAAAACCAAACTTAACCAACAAACACCTGGATAGCGAATTTCATGATTCGCCTAAGGTTCGCATAATCCTGCCTCGAATGCGGGCGGATCCAGCCTGGTCCAACCATGCCGGGCCAGATGCCGGAGGTGGCCCAACCACCATTCTTCCCAGACCCGGCCATAGGCCGCCAATAGGGACCGTCCGCGGCGGCAGCCGGGATCGGCCTGTTCCAGCGCCCGCCAAAACTCGCGCCCGTGATTGAGGCAATCCAGGTGCGCCAGTTCATGGAGGAGAACGGTTTCCACCAGTTCCGCCCTGGCGGCCAGCAGCCGGTGCGATAGATAAATGCACCGCCCCGACGAACAGGACCCCCACCGTCTGGTCTGGTGATGAAAACACACACGTTGAAGCGGCCGGCGGAAATGGGCCTCATTCAGCCGGCGCGCCAGGCGATCGGCCGTGGGCGCCATCACCCGGCCAAGCAGCCCCCAGACCAGGAGACCCAGCAGCCTGGCTTCCTCGCGCTTCGTCAGCCCTCCCGGCAATTTGAGCCTGATGCGCCCTTGATCCCAAGCCGCCGCACCCGTGGCGCGCCGGGCGCCCTTTTCGACCTGGATCAGGACGTCCTGTACCGGCGACCAGCCATCCGCAGGAGTCATAACGCTCATCTATTCAGTCTCCGATCGTTTCGCCCGCCGATACGGCCTCGGCCGCCTGGGCGCTGGACTCCCGCCCCAAAAAGGCGTCAAACACTTTTCGCGCCACGGGCGCCGCGGCTAGCGAGCCCGAGGTTCCGTGTTCGACCAGGACGACCACGACGAGCCGGGGGTCTTCCGCGGGCAGCATGCCCGCGAACCAACCATGACTAGGGCCTTTGGAGGTTTGGGCGGTACCGGTCTTGCCGGCCACTTTGACCGGTAGATCCCTAAAGGGAACAAAGGCGGTGCCGCCTTTGTCCGTGACGGCCGAGAGTCCCCGGCGGACGATCTCCAGGGCTTTGGCATCGAGACTGAGGCGGCGGCTCACCTCGGGTCGGAAACGTTCCTTGACCTTGCCCGCCGGATCCACGACCGCCCGCACGAGTTGCGGACGGTAGATCGTGCCGCCGTTGGCGATCGCCATATAGATCTGCGCCAGCTGTATCGGCGTCATGTTCAAAAAGCCCTGGCCGATCGCAAAGTCCATCGTCTCCGGAAAGTACCAACGGTCGTGAAAGACCTGACGTTTCCATGCGGTGTCGGGGACCAGGCCTTTGCGTTCGCCCGGAAGCCCAATCCCGGTCGGAGCGCCGAGGCCGAACATGCGCGCGTACTGAGCGAGCTTGTCCGGACCCAGACGGCGTCCTAGATCGTAGAAGACGATATTGCATGAATTCTTGAAACCGTCAACAATATCCTCCCAGCCGTGGGGCTCCCGCTTGCCCACGGTCCAGCACTTCTTCTTGGCGTAAACCGGATCGTATCCGTCGCAAAAGAAGCGATCCGCCAAGGTTGTCTTGTTTTCCGTGAGCGCCGCCAGCCCGGTGACGGCCTTGAACGTGGAGCCGGCCGGAAACTCGCCGGCCACGACGCGATTTGTAAACGGCCGGCGCTCGTCGGCGGCTAGCCGCCTATACTCCGACGCCCGGATCCCGCCCACGAAGACATTGGGATCGAAACCCGGCTGGCTCGACATGGCCAGGATTTCCCCCGTGCGCGGATCGAGGGCCACGACCGCGCCGGCATCGGCCTCCGGCGCGAGGCCGCTCGCGCGCAGAGCTTGCAACTGCTCGGCCAGAGCCGTCTCCGCCGCTTTCTGCAGCTTGTCCTGGATGGTCAAGACGAGACCGTCGCCCGGCACCGGATCGCGATAGCCGACCGTACGCCTCGCCACCCCTTGATGGTCGACTTCCACCAGGCGCCCGCCGTCCACGCCCTGCAGGATCCCGTCGTAGACCTTCTCCAGGCCGTCCTGGCCGACGATCTGTCCCATCCGGTAGCCGAGGGCCTTCCGTTCCGCGAGTTGTTGCGCGCTGATCTCGCCCACGTACCCGAAAAGGTGCGCCGCATACTCACCTTGCGGGTAGTAACGCACCGGCATCTCCTGGAGCATCATGCCGGGGAGTTCGGCTTCGGCTTCCGCGAGGCGCAGGGTGGCGGTCTGGTCGAGGTTCGTGGCCAGCGCCACGCCTTCATAAGGCCGCCGGCCCGGGTTCGCCAGTCTCTTTTCCAGCTCCGGGACGGGTATGTCGAGCAGGCGCGCGACATGCGCGAGTTCCCGCCCTGGATCAGCCAATGCCTCCGGCACCGCGATCAGGCTGAAGGCCAAGCGGCTCGTGGCCAGGGGAACGCGGTTGCGGTCGTAGAACACGCCCCGCGGCGCGTTGATGCGCACGAGGCGCAGATAATTCCGCTCCGCCTGCGCGGCAAGCTTATCCCCCCGCGCGACCTGCAGGAAACCCAGTCTCAAGACGAGCAGTGCGAAAACGAACAGCGTCAAACCGACAAAAAACTTTATCCGGGGCGGACCCTTTTCCTCGGGCATTAGCGGCCTCCGTGCCTAAACAAACGGTGATGTACCCATTATAAACTGGGCTTTAGCGACAGTCAATTTAACGAACATAAGCGCGCCAGGGTTCCGCACTGCTAACCAATGCGGGATTTTGGAGCCCTCCCGGTGCGCAAGGTCGGCGATCGAAAAAAAAGTGGTAGAAGCGGTGACAATCGTCAGCGTTAATGAAGAATAAGTTCCGCTTAAGGAGAATGATATGTTTTATGGGGGATTGGCAATTAATCCATGAGGAGGTATTTTTGATGAGAAAAATCCTGGTGGTTCTCTTCCTGACCGTTGCCATGGTGTTCGCGATTGGCGGCTTAACCATAGCCGCTCCGGTAACCGCCGGTGAAGCCGGGTCGGTTTTTGCTTTCGGTGAATATGCTCCCGGCATTCTCTTTGCGCCAGTCAACTGCTTTACTGTTGGGGTCGGATACTCAGTCTCGGACAGTCTCGCCCTGGGCACCGAAGTGCAACTCATTGAAGGCGAAATGCTCTTTGGCGGCTTTGCAGGGCTTTCCCTGGACGCCATCTCAGTCAACGGAGAGTTTCTATATTTCGATTCTACGATCTTAGGCAAAGTAGCCGGTCTATACTCATTCGACCTTGACCCGGTAAAAGTTGGAGTTGGTGGTGGCGCATTTCTCCTTCCGGGTGAGTCAGCATTCTTTCTCGAAGGCAGCGCCTCCATGGCCGCCGGTGATAACCTCAGCATCTATGGCTCCCTTGACTACATCTTCGACGCCTGGACAACGTTCAAAGCGGGAGCCGTCATTTCGTTCTGAAGAGTTGCCACGCGCCAATCCTCCGGATAAAAGGACCCACGCGGTCCTTTTGTCTTTGGCTCAATGTTTGAGGAGGTAATCCATCTTTTGGATAGAATTCGTTAGTATTTATCCGACCACAGATAGAGGAGGAAGCAGCCATGCACAAGCTGGCAATCACGATCGTACTGGTTTTCACGCTTTCCCTGGCCGCGGCCTTGCCCGCCCTTGCCGCTCCCATCCTGGCCGGCACCGACGGGCTTACCGCCTACGGCAGCCTCGCGAGCGCCGGTGAAGGTCTACTGCTTGGCCTGGGGGTGGATTGCCCCGTCAATGAGCAACTCGTCCTCGGCGGGGGGCTCTATCCGCAAGCGGGATTGGATGTGATCGCCTTCAACGGCACCTACGCCGCGTCGGAGACCCTGGTCATCCACGCGGACGGCGTCCTGATCGTGAAGGGATTCGGCGTGCAGAGCCAGTTGGGCGCGTATTACGTCCTTGCCGAGCCGCTCCCGATCTATCTCGGCGGCGGTGTTTGGTTCACGAGCGTGGGTGACGGCGCCGCGGCGCTTTACGCGGAAGCGGAGGCGCATTACAAACCGGCCAAGGAGTGGATGCTTTACGCCGGCCTGACCTTGGTCAGCGATGTAGAGATCCAGGTGGGAGCCACATATTCGTTTTGATTGGCTGAACTCGCCCTCCGCTCCGTGTGCTAACTTCAGGCGCAAGAAACAAAGATCGGGGCCGGGATCGAATGGACTCTATGGAAAAAGGGGGCGCCAAGGCGCTCCCCTTTCCCTTTCATTGGTGCCGCCCGGGCTCTTTCCGGAGAGACCCGGCCCGTTGGATCGCGCTTTCCCCATATCTTTCCCTGACCGCATCCACCGCCCGGTGCAAGCGGTCGAGCTTCTCCCCCTCGTTTGCCTCGCCGAAGAGCGCCCCCTGCCTGCCCATGGACGCATCGGTGATGTTGGTCAAGGAAACGCCGATCAAACGTACTTTCTTGCGCCCCCAGTTCAGAGCCTCCGCCAGTTCTTTCGCCGTCGTGTAGATCGTTTCCTCGCGATCCGTGGGCCGGTCCAGCGTCCGGCGTCGGGTTACGGTGACAAAATCCAGGTCCCTCAGCTTGAGGACCACCGTCCGGCCGTAGACGCCAGCCTTGCGTGCCCGGCGCGCCACGCGATCCGAGAGGAGCAGCAGGGTACCGGCCAGGTAGTCGCGATCGTCCGTATCGTGCTGAAAAGTGACCTCCTGTCCGATGCTCTTGGCCGATTCGCACGGGGCGACCGGGCGCTCGTCCACACCGCGGCAGAGATCGTAGAGCAGGATCCCGGACTCGCCCAATGCCGCCGCCAGCGCCTCCCTGGGCATGGCGCGCAGCGCCGCGATGGTTCTGATCCCGATCCGCCGGAGATAATCCTCGGTCTTTGGCCCCACGCCCCACAGTCTGCTCACCGGGAGTTCGGCGAGGAACGATTCCTCCTCCCCGTGCCGGACGACCACGAACCCGCCTGGTTTGCGCAGATCCGAGGCCACCTTGGCCAGGAACTTGTTCGGCGCCACCCCGACCGAGGCCGAGAGGCCGATCTCCTTTTGCACCCGGACCACGAGCTGCCTGGCGATACACACCGCCGGACCGAAGAGCATCTCGCAGCCGGTGACGTCCAGAAAGGCCTCGTCGAGCGAGAGGGGTTCGACGAGCGGGCTGTACTGATCCAGGATCGCAAAGACCTGGCGGGAGACCTCGACATACCGCGCCATGCGCACGGGGACGAAGATCCCGTCGGGGCAGCGGCCGGCGGCTTCACGCAGCGGCATGGCCGAACGCACGCCATACCGTCTGGCTTCGTAGGAGCAAGTGGAGACAACCCCCCGCGCGCCGGGAGGGCCGCCGACGATGACCGGCTTGCCTCGCAGGTCCGGCCGGTCGCGTTGCTCGACCGCGGCATAAAAGGCATCCATATCGAGGTGGATGATCCAGCGCGCCGTGATGGTCCCCTCCCCGCCCGAGTCTAGCATGACCGCCTGCGGCTGTCAATCCACGCTCATTGTATACATGGTATCTGGCCACGCCCCAAAATCCGTTTCTGCATGTCCTGGTGGCCAAGGGATGGTTCGCCGGCTGGGGCGACATCCTTTTCGGCATCGTCTCTTTAGTCCTGGTCGGCGGAAGCCCGTGGCGCCTGATCCTCTTTCCTCTGCTCACGCTGGCCGGCGCGGCGGTCATGGTTTCGTGCGGGTTCATCTATCATTCGCTGAGTTTCTTCTGGGGCAAGAGCGAGGCGTTCAGCGGCCAGCTTTTTGAGTCCCTCTTGACCTTTTCCCTCTGGCCGGGGGAGATCTTCCCGCCCGCGCTGCGTGTCCTATTCTTCACCGTAATTCCGGCGGGATTCGTCGCTTATTTGCCGGTAAGGCTGCTAACGAGATTCTCATGGTCGGCCTTCCTGGGGTTGTTCGGCGCAGCCGCCCTGGCCGTGTTTTTAGCAAAGTCGATCTTCGGCTTGGGTCTCCGGCGGTATGAATCTGGGAATCTGGTGGCGATGCGGGATTGACGTTCAACCGCTCCCGGACCGCGGAGATCCCACCAGTGATGAGCAGCTATCTTTAGCTCTTACCTCCAACCGCCAACTTCTCACCTTCCAACGCCAACGGTACCGTCACGGTCGGCAGCGTGCGTTCCCGTTGGTCGGCCCGGAGGAGGAAGTAGTGCACCATCCCGTGGAAGATGGCTTCCGCCACTCTGCGCCGGTAGGCCGGCTGGCTCAAGAGCGCTTCTTCCTCGGGGTTGGACAAGAAGCCGACCTCGATCATGACCGCCGGCATCGTGGTGTCGTTCAAGACGCGGTAATCGCCGGATTTGGCCAGGCGGTAGCCGGGGCCGAGGTGGGCGGCAAAGGCGGATTGGATGCTGGCGGCCAATTCGCGGGCGTAAGGCCGGGCGGGATTGTAGAAAACCTGCGCCCCCGACCATTGCGGCTCGGGAATGCTGTTGGCGTGCACTGATAGGTAGACGTCGGCCTTGAGGCGGTTGGCCAGGTCCACCCGGTAGGCGAGATCGCGGCGCTTGCGCGCCAGCATGGAACCCCCGGCGTCCCCGTCGCCAAAGTCCCGGTCCGTCTCCCTGGTCATCGTCACGTAGATCCCGGCCCGGCCCAGCAGACGGCGCAGATCGAAGGCGATCTCGAGGACGAGATCCTTCTCGCGCAACCCGGAACGGCCCACGGCGCCGGGATCGGGACCGCCGTGCCCCGGATCGATTACCGCCCGGTGTCCGCTGATCGCCTCCGAGAGCCGGGCGGAAACATGGATGGCCCCGGTCCTGCATAGACCCAAAAGCATGGCGAATGTCAGTAAAAGCAGAGCCCATCTTCCCACCGATTCGGTATGGACGACCACCAAACGCGGCATGTACGCCTCTCCCCTCGCCACCCTAAGCAAACGTTATGCCAGGTGGGAGGGGGATAGAAGACGAAGAGAGGCATGAGGCGGAAGGCTTGAGGCTTGAGCGATAGACGAAGAAAGGCGTGAGGCGGAAGGCTTGAGTGGTAAAGCGAGATGGCCGGCTATTTGATCCCCTCACGCCTCAAGCCTCATGCCTCACACCTCACACCTCACGCCTCATGCCTCATGCCTCACGCCTTCTTAGAATCCCAGCCTCTCCCTTATTGCCCCCACCAGTTCCGCCACGGGCACCCGGACCTGGCTCATGCTGTCCCGGTCCCTGATCGTGACCGCGTGATCCTCCAGGGTCTGGAAGTCGACCGTGACGCAAAGCGGGGTGCCGATCTCGTCCTGGCGGCGATAGCGTCTGCCGATGGCCTTGCTCTCGTCGTAGTCCGTCAGGTAGTGCTCGCGCAGTTCGCGCCAGATCCTACCCGCATACTCGGTGAGCGGCTCCTTCTTGGAGAGCGGCAGGATCGCCACTTTGTACGGGGCCAGGCGCGGATGGAACTTCAATACCACTCTGGTCTCCCCGTTGACCTCCTCCTCGCGATAGGCGTCGAGCAGGAAAGCAAGCGTCGCCCGGTCGGCGCCGGCCGAGGGTTCGATGACATACGGCACGTAATGCTCGCCCGCGGCCTCGTCGAAATAGTCCAGCCTGTTGCCACTGTATTCCGCGTGACGCTTGAGATCGAAATCGGTGCGGTTAGCGATCCCTTCCAGCTCCGACCAACCCATGGGGAAGTAGTATTCAATGTCCGAGCAAGCCCGGGCATAGTGCGCCAATTCATCCGGGCCATGCGGGCGCAGACGCAGCCTCTCCGGCTCGATCCCGAGGTCGAGATACCATTGGAAACGCTTTTCGACCCAGTGTTTGTACCATTCCTCATCCGTACCCGGTTTGACGAAGTATTCGATCTCCATCTGTTCAAATTCGCGCGTGCGAAAGGTAAAATTCCCGGGAGTGATCTCGTTCCGGAAGGACTTGCCGATCTGGGCGATGCCGAACGGGATCTTCATCCGGGTCGTGGTGAGCACGTTGCCGAAATTCACGAAGATGCCCTGCGCCGTCTCCGGGCGGAGATAGACCACCGCCGCCGCTTCTTCCACGGGACCCAGAAAAGTCTTGAACATCAGGTTGAACTGGCGCGCCTCGGTCAGTTCCCCGCCGCAGGCCGGACAGCGGCCGCCTTCGATGTGGTCGGCGCGGAACCGCTGTTTGCAGCTTCTGCAATCCACCAGCGGGTCGGTGAAGTTCTGCACGTGGCCGGAGGCTTCCCAGACACGCGGGTGCATGAGGATACTGGCATCCAACCCGACCATGTCCTCCCGGAGCTGGATGACGCTGCGCCGCCAGGCGGCCTTGACGTTGTTCTTGAGTTCCACGCCGAGCGGGCCGTAGTCCCAGCAACTGTTAAGCCCGCCGTAGATCTCGCTCGAGGGAAAAACGAATCCGCGTCTCTTGGCCAACGATACGATCTTGTCCATGGTGGTGGCCGGTTCCGGCATGCGTGTTCCTCCTTTTGTATGCAAAGCTTATAAATATCTCGGTATCGGGGTCGGCATCGGAATCGGGATCGAAGGAATTACCATGGATCAGTCCACCGATTACGACAGCGATACCGATACCGATTCCGACCCCGAATGAAAATGGCCCTCAACTCCCCCGTATCGGCAGAAACATCGGCGAGACAAGCACTTCACAGACCGCCGCCGCGCCCAAAAGACATATGACCATAAAGCCAAGGGGAATTACGTCGGCAGCCGCCTGCACCAGCACGCCCGAAGGTTTCCTGTGCCATAGCCAGCCCCAGAAGCCCAGGCTCAACCGCCAGCTGAGCGCGGCCGCCAGAAAGATCGCGGGCAGCTCAAGAAGGCCGTGCGGCAATACTCCCAGAACGAACTGATGGATCGGCAGCCGGCCGCTCAAATGCCAGTATACACCCAACAAGCCAAACGGGATCCCGTTGGCGAAGACCGCGAGCATCGGCAGGACGGGAATCGCTCCCGCCACGAACACCAGAAACGAGGCATTGAGGTTATGGCGCCAGATGAGAATGATGCGGCCGGCAAGGCCCGCCGCGTAGACTTCGCGCGCCAGAGGCCCCAGAGTCTTCTCGACGGCTTTTGCCGCGTCGGCGGCTAAGGCCCGCGAGAAAAGAGGCACCAAGGCGCCGCCTATGCTCCCAAAGAAAAAGATCCCGGCCGCCGCCAAGAAGTATTTGCGCGTTCGCCGCCATGCCTGAAGCAACCAAAACCCCCCCGGAGGAACCCGCATGTGCCAACAAAAAGCCCCCATCCCAATTCAGGGACGGGAGCTTGCCCGCGGTTCCACCCTGTTTGGCCGTTGCCGGCCCGCTCTAAGATGCCCTCGGAAGCGCCCTTCACGCGGTTGTT
>JBLNCE010000174.1:0-6861 GCA_050260415.1 Bacteroidota bacterium
GCATCGAGGAAGGCGACGAGGTCATCACCACCCCCTTCAGCTTTATCGCCTCGAGCAACTGCCTTCTGTACGAGCGCGCCCGTCCGGTTTTCGTGGATATCGAGCCTGAAACGGGCAATATCGACCCAAACCTGATCGAACGGGCAATCACCCCCCGCACCAAAGCCATCCTGCCCGTGGACGCCTTCGGCCAGCCGGCCAGACTCGACGAGATCCGGCAAATCGCCCGGCGGCACGGATTGATTGTCATCGAGGACGCCTGCGAGTCGCTGGGCTCCGAATATAAGGGCATCAAGACCGGCAACGGCGCCTTTGCCGACGCAGCGGTCTTCGCCTTTTATCCCAACAAACAGATCACGACCGGCGAAGGCGGGATGATCGTCACCGACGACGCGGAAACGGCCGGGCTCTGCCGCAGCCTACGCAATCAAGGCCGTGACGAATCGGGGCCGTGGCTGTCGCATGTGCGTCTGGGGTACAATTACCGGCTGGACGAGCTATCGGCCGCCCTAGGTCTGGCGCAGATGCGGCGCCTCGATGAGATCGTCGCCAGGCGCGCCTCCGTGGCCGAGCTTTACCAGAAACGCCTGGCCCGGGTGCCCGGTGTCCGGCTGCCGTATACCGCCCCCGCGGTCACCAGGATGAGTTGGTTTGTCTACGTGATCCGCGTGGGCATGGACGAACCCTCGGCGGAGCGGCAACAGGCCGTGCGTAACCGGGTGATGGAAGAACTCCAATACGCCGGGATCGAGTGCCGGCCCTACTTTACCCCCATCCACCTGCAGCCCTTTTACCGCCGGTTCTTCGGCTACCGCGAGGGAGACTACCCCGTGACGGAGGCGGCGGGCCGGACCAGCATCGCCCTGCCATTCCATAACCGCCTCTCGGTGGAAGAAATCGAATATGTCGCACAAGTATTGGAAAAGTGCTTGACCAGTTGACGCGACTTTGAGATAATCATCCTGCGCGTGTCAACATGGCCGCATAGCCTTCGATCACCCGATCGCGGACACACGCGGAGGAAACAATGGTCACCGGGAAAAAAGCCGTCAAAGCCATCGGCGCCATCGTCGTTATCGGCTTCATCAGCAAGATCATCGGGTTCGTCCGGGAAATGATCCTGGCCAACTACTACGGCGCCTCGGCCGCCATGGACGCGTATAACATCGCGTTCAACATCCCCGGCATACTTCTTGTCGGGCTCGCCACGGCCGTCACGACCACGTTCATCCCGGCCTTTACCCGCCAGTCCGAGTTGCACGGCAAGGAAGCGGCCTTTGCCCTCAGCCGGAAGCTCTTTACGGGCTTTGCGGCGGTGGGGCTCCTCATCACGGGGCTCGGCATAGTCTTTGCCCCGTCCATCACCAGGATCCTGGCGCCCAGGTTCGACCGGGAAACACTCGCGCTGGCCACCGCCCTCTCCCGCATCCTGCTGACGACGGGCGCTTTTACCATCCTGAACGGCCTCTGCATGGGCTTACTCCAAGCCCAGGAGCGTTTCGTCATCCCCGCCATGATTGGCATCCCCATGAGTTTCACCGTTATCGGCCTGGTCATCCTCTTTGCCGGACGCTACGGCATCCACGCGCTGGCTTATGCCATGGCGCTCGCCGCCGTCGTGCAGGTCATCTTCCAGGCGCCCGCCATCATGAGGACCGGGTTCAGATTCCGGCCCGCCATCGATTTCCATGACCCCGAGGTCCGGCGGGTGGCCCTCCTCGTCCTGCCCGTCTTTGCCGGCACCATGCTGTTGCAGGTCAATACGGTCGTGGACCGGATCTTTGCTTCCGGCCTGCCGGTGGGTTCCATCTCCGCGCTCGCCTATGCCAACCGGGTCAACGGCCTGATCGTGTCCATCGTCGCGGCGGCCATCGCCACCGTCTCCCTGCCCGCGCTCTCCCAGGCCGCCGCCAACCGCGACCTGACCCGCCTCCGTCAGACGATGGTCCTGGCCGTAAGGGGCATGAACGCCCTGATCGTGCCGATGACCATCGGCATGGTCGTGCTGCGGGCGCCGCTCGTGCGCCTGCTCTTTGAGCGCGGTGCCTTTGACGCCGAGGCCACCGCCATGACCGCCACGGCTCTGCTCTATCTCTCGCTCGGACTCTTCGCCTACGGCCTGCGCGACATCTTCGCGCGCGCCTTTTACGCCCTGCAGGATACGGTGACGCCCATGATTAACAGCGGCATCACCATCGCGGTCAATATCGCCCTGCTCGTCTTCCTGGTCCCCCGTTACGGCCTGGCCGGCCTGGCCGGGGCCACCTCGCTCTCGGGCGTGTTCGGCGGCGGTCTCATGCTCTTTTCCCTCCGGCGCAAGCTGGGCCATGTTGGCGCGCGGGAGATCCTCGGCTCCATGCTGAAGATTACCATAGCCGGCCTCGTCATGGGCCTGGGGGTGCGATATCTATACCCGATGGCGGCCCGCCTCGTCCCCGGCCGGGGATTCCTGGCGCAACTGGCGGTCCTCGGATCGACGGCCCTATGCGGGATCCTGATCTACGGCGCCATGCTCTACGCCGTGCGGGCGCGCGAGATCGGGATTGCGCAAGGGTTTCTCCGGCGCAGGCTGCCCCTGACGCCGGAAATCGCAGCCGCGGTGGAAAAGGATGAGTCGATTTAGCGTTACCCAGGGTTGAAACCCTGGGCAGAAAAGAAAATCGTTCAAAGACCCATACGTGCTTGCTTTGGACCGTCCTTGGTCGCCGCAAGCTCACACCCATCGCGGGCCGACCTGTACGGGCTCGCTGAGCTTTGAAGCCTATCCGCGCCCTGTCATGTCCACCCAGGAAGGGTAAAAGCCCAGCGACGGACATGGATGTCCCGAAGCGGGCCGGACAGGGTTTTAGAAAGCTCTTGCAGGTGTAGCCCGGGGATTCATACCCGGGCGAAAGACGGGTTTTTCACAACGCTGGTTGGAAAATGGCATCAAACTCACCCCCCGTCTCCCTCTCTAAGCTTAGAGAGGGGGTGCCCGCAGGGCGGGGGTGAGTCTGAAAAGAGGCCGTGCCTCCTTGATCCGCCCTCGATTGCATTTTTGCCCAAAATCTGTTATATTAACGCGATGATTTTGCGTTTTTTGTTGATTTTCGTCAACGTCCGCATTTTGGCGAACAAAATCGCACCCGCGTGCGTCTACGATCGTGATCTGCCCGGGACAGCCTCCATGGGCAGGGACGGGAAAATGCTCCTTTTCGTCGGACGGGCAGGATTTACCGCTCCGTGCAACGAATTACGGGTTCAAACAGTGAACGCAACCAGTCATCACCAATGACGCGGAGGTGACGGCGGTGAACCGCGCACTGATCTGTGCGGTAATTGCCCTGCTCTGCCTCGCCCGGCCAATCGCTGGCGCCGAGGTTGATAAATACCGGCTCGACACGGGGGACGTGATCCGAGTATCCGTCTGGGGCCACGAGGATCTGGGCGTCCAGGTGACCGTGGGACCGGACGGGCGCGTGGCCCTGCCCCTCCTCGGGGAGGTATCCGTGCGCGGCGCCACCCTGTCCGAGGTCGAGGCGCAAACGACCGCCAAATTTGCCGAATTTCTGCGCGAGCCCCAGGTAACCGTGGTCCTGGTCGCACGGCGCCAGATCTCGGTCAAGGTTTTCGGCCAGGTCAACCGGCCCGGAGCCTTCCTGGTCAACCCGGACGCCTCGATCGCCGAACTGATCGCCATGGCGGGCGGAGCCACGAAAAGGGCCGCGCTGGAGCAGGTACAGCTCATGAAAGGCGGCGACCCCGCCCGGGCGGAGATCCTGCCCCAGGGCAAGGACGACAAGTTCGGCCTCGTTTCCCAGGGAGGGTCAAAGCCGCAGCTCGCGGACGGCGACGTCATCTTCGTGCCGGAGACCAGGAAGATCGACTGGCAATTTCTCCTGGGCATCCTGGGCGGACTGCTGACTCTGAAGCAGTTGATCTCGTGACATTTCCGGCCAGAAATGAATCCCTGGGCGGATAACGAAGACAGACGCGATTATGTTTGCTTTTTCGATCTACAATTGCACCGGAAACCTGCGTGCGGGACGTGACGAGGGGGTCTGTAGCCCGGTATGGAACTGGAGCTTCTTGATTACATAAGAATCATCTGGCGCCGCAAATACCTGGTCATAGCCCTCGTCCTGGTCGCCGGCATCACGAGCTACGTGGGCAGTAAGCTCTCGGACAGGATCTATGAGGCGCGCAGCAAGATCCTGGTCCTGGATAAGAAGGGCGCCGCCATGAGCATCTTGAACGAGATCAGCGGCATGCCCAAGAACCAGGTTGCAAACTACGTGGAGATCCTCAAGAGCCGCAGCCTGCTCCTGACCGTGTGCCGGCGCCTGGATCTGCCGACGGATCATGAGAGCCTCAAGGGACTCCAGAGCAATTTGACGGTCCAGCCAATCCAGGGCACGGACACCATCGAGATCAGGGTGCAATCGGCCGACCGCCGCCTCGCCCAACGCTTGGCCAACACCTATGTCCGCTGTTTCATGGAGCGCAGCCTGGCCGACAACCAGGAGGACGCCCGCGCGGCGCGCGAATTCATCGAGGAACAACTGGCTGTAATCACTGAGCGACTGACGCGCGCGGAGGTCGCCCTGGCCGGCTACCAAAAGAGCGCCCGCATCGTCTCCCCGAGCGACGAGGTCAAACAGGCCATCGACAAACTGGCGCAGTTTGAGTCCAACCGGGCCTCGCTCGATGTGGCGCTGGCCCAAGCCCGCGCCCGTCTGGCCAAGGTGGAGGAACTGCTCTCCTCGGAGGATCAGACGCTGGTCTCCGCCAAGGTGCTGGCCAGAAACCCGGTTTTTGAGCGCTACCGCCAGGAACTGAGCAATCTCAACGGCGAACTGGCCGCGGCCCTGGCGCAGTATACGGAGAAGCACCCCAACGTCGTTGCCCTGAGGGCGCAGATCGCCAAGGTCCAGGAGGACCTGAACCGCGAGATGGAGACCATCGTCCAGAGCCAGACGGAGAGCCCCAACCCCATCCAGCAGGCCCACCTCCAACAAGCCCTGACCCTGCAGGCGGAGATCATGGCCAACCAGGCTGGCCGCGAAGCGATTGATAAGGAAATCCGCGTCTTGGACGGCAAACTCGCCTCCCTGCCGGGCAAGGAGATGGAACTAGCCCGGCTGATGCGGGAAAAAGCCTCCTCGGAGGCGATCTATACCCTCCTCGTGACGAAGAAATCCGAGATGGAGATCACCGAGCATATGCGCACCGCGGACGTCCGGCTGGTCGATCCGGCCTATCTGCCCGCCAAGGAATCCCCGGTCAAGCCGAACACCAGGCTGAACGTGGCCGTGGCGGTCTTCCTCGGGCTTTTTGCAGGCGCGGGCCTGGCCTTCCTCCTCGAATACCTGGATCCGTCGCTCAAGACCCGCGACGAGGCGGTGGCCGCGTTGGGCCTGCCGGTCTTTGGCATGATCCCGGACGACGAGGTCTTCCACGACGGGACGCGCCGCCGGAAACGCCATAAACATAACCGCGCCAAGAAGGCCGGCCTGGGGAGGATCGGGGCATGAGCGAACACTGGGAACGCCTCTTTACCCGGCTCGATCCCAAGTCGCCTATGGCGGAAGCTTTCAGGGTCCTGCGGACCAATATTCAGTTTGCCGCGGTGGACAACCCGCTCAGGACGATCATGCTGACCAGCGCCGGCCCGGGCGAAGGCAAATCCACCACCCTGGCCAATCTCGCCGTGGCCCTGGCCCAATCGGGCGCGCGGGTCATCATCGTGGACGGAGATCTGCGCCGCCCGACCATGCACAAGTTCTTCCGCCTGAGCCGCGGCGCCGGCCTCAGTTCCGTACTGCTCGGGCGCGTCAAACTTGAGGAAACCTTACAGGAAACGGGGGTCGACGGCCTGCAACTCCTGGCCTCGGGACCCGTGCCCCCCAACCCATCCGAGATGCTGGCCTCATCGGCCTTTGCCGCCCTGCTCGAGGAACTCAAGGCAAAAGCTGATTATGTATTGGTGGACTCGCCGCCGGTGGTAGCCGTGGCCGACGCCTCGATCCTGGCGGCCCGGGTGGACGGCGTTCTGCTCGCGATCCAACTGGGCCAGGTGGCCAAACCCATGGCGATCCGGGCCAAGGAACAACTGGCCAACGCCAAGGCCAACTTGCTCGGAATGGTCCTGACCAACGTCGGCACGGGCAGCGATTATAACTATTACTATTACTACTACCATTATCAAGAGCAATAAGGGCGAGTCGAGAGTCACGAGTCGCGAGTCTTGAGTCTTGAAGTTTTAAAGCCTTAGAGTCAAAAGTCGCGTAGGAGCGCGTGCCTAACCCTGATGATTATGGGCTCGCAGGAAATTTCGGGTCCGCGGCCTCTTTTTCCGAACATTATCGTCTAAGATGACGTCAGGATGTGTGACGGGTTTACCAGTACATGGGGTGGGTTGCGGAAGACGTTGTGTTTGACGTATCCGGGCTATGGGGGCGCACAGGCCGTACGCCCCCTACGGAGAACGGTTTTTTGGTCGCCGTCACATGGGCAGTGCGAGGCAGGCCTCGCCCCGACATAAGGCCGAATGCCTATTGCCTGTTTCCTGATCCCTGTTACTTGTTATCTCTTGCCTTTTGCCTTTATTACTGGTTAGACAATGTATCAAACTCACCCCCCGTCCCCCTCTCTAAGCTTAGAGAGGGGGTGCCCGCAGGGCGGGGGTGAGTTGATAAACGCAGAAGCCGTCTTGTTTTCATCCTTTGTTGTCCCGGCATAATGCCGGGGTGGATACTTCTAGGCTTTTTAACAATCTCTTTACCGGAGGCCCGTAATGATCGACATCCACGCGCATATCCTGCCCGGGTTTGACGACGGCGCCGCGACGATGGCGGAAGCGGTGGAGATGGCGTGTCAGGC
>JBLNCE010000175.1:0-5705 GCA_050260415.1 Bacteroidota bacterium
GGCGCGTCCGGGTCCGCCTCGACGATGGCGCGCGCCTGGTCGCGGACGACCCGGATCCGTTCCAGACGGGTCAGAAAATCCTTGCCGTACCGGGCGACGCTGGACTTGCCGATCTCGTGCCCCATCTGGCTGATATACTCGGCGATGTCCCGGTAATGGACCCCGCGCGTGATCTGCTCGTCAATGGCCGCGCGAAGTTCCTCGGGCAGTTCCTGGACTTTGAAATGCTTGCGTTGGACGCGCCTGGCGCTCATTTTCGCTCAATCCCCGGATCGTCCGGGAGATTGCCCTCCACCAGGTCCACGCCCTTCGACGTCAGCTTGGCCAGGGTCCTGGCCAAGCCCAATTCCGAGATCTCGGTCTCCTTGACTTCCAGGTACCCCTTCTCTTCGAGGTACCGGAAGTGACCCTGTACGCTGGGCGTATTCACCTTGTAACCGCCTTGGGTCAAGATCTCGGTCATCAACTTATCCCCGACCCATTCGGGGAGGTTATTGTAGAGCACGCGCAAGATCCATCCGCGTATCTCTTTGTATTCCAGGCTATTATTCATGAGCTTCGCCTCCGAGGAGTCTGGATACGTTCTTGTTCAACTCGGTAATCTCGCGACGGATCGTATCGACGCCCATCTCCAGTCCTGTGACGGCGCGCAGAAAATCATCTCGCATCACATAGACCCTTGGCAGGCCGGCCTTGAAGTTGTTGAGATCGTCGCGCAGTTCTTTGATCTCCTGGTCCTGCTTGTTCTGCTTGTCCCGTATCGACGCTCGAATATCTTTGAGAAAGAAACCGATAATACCAAGCCCCGTGCCGATTGCCAACAATATCAGCGGATAGGTCAGGGATTGCTGCAACGTATCTCCCTCCGTGTCAGAATATAGGGATGGTCAGGTTTGCGCCATAGGCCGTCATCGGATCCTCCCCCCAGGGCCATTCCCGCTTGGCCATGATGCCGACGGCACCCCAGCTTCGGCGGCACAGGTTCCATCTCAGCTCCAATTCAGCACCGACGGTCAACAGCGATGCCTCGATCTGTAGCACAGGGTAGGCGATCGGCAGCCGGGTCAATGTGATGACAGCATCCTCGGCATCCAATTCCCCGCTTAGATTCAGCCTGCCGGCGTCAACCGCGGCCACGAATCGGCCGTGCAATCTGAGATCCGCTGTATCCAGCGCCCGCCCGGCCGGGCTCAGCACGGTGACGGTCTGTATGCCGGTCAGCGTCCCCTCCCAGACCGGAGGGATGGGGGGTACCGGCTCCTTCTCCTGGCCGGGAACGGCCGAAGCCGCCGGCGCCGGTTCAGTCGTCTCCCCGGCCATGGCTACCGGCGCCGGAGAAGTACCTCCAGCCATGGCCGCCGGCACCGGGGAGCCCGGAGGGGTGGCGGAGGGCCCCCAGGCGGGTCGGGATGGCATAACCGATGGCGCGGGCGTAGCCGGCAGACCGGCACCAGTGATGCGTCCGATCTTCTGCCGGAGCACGATCTGCACGGTGCCGGGCCTGGGCGACGGGGCGGGGGTGGCCTCCGCGGCCGGCTCGATCTCGACCTGGACATCCGCCGCCCGCCCACCCTGGCGCCAATGACGCCCGCCGAGCCAGGCCCCGATCAGCACGCCGCAGATAAAGGCGAAAAGCAGGGCTTTCAGCGCCGTGACCGTTCTTGCGTTCACTGGCCTTCCTCCTTCGGGGCGCTTTGGGGACGCTGGGACAGGGCCGCGCCGAGGCTGCCGGCGGCGTTGGAAACGACATTGCCGGCGACGATCAGGGTTATTGCCGTCTTGATCACGTCTCGCCAGATGTCCGGGGTGATGTACCGGGCCAGCAGGAGCACCGTGGCCAGGACCAGCGCGGCGATGCCGACGATGAGCTTGCGGTAACCCATCATTACTCGCCACCTCCGCTTGGCGCGATCAGGTTCAGGGCGTTTATCTTGCCGATCAAGTCGTTCAGCCGCGCTTGCGTGTCGGCCAGGACCTGCATGGCCGAGCGAAACTCATCGGCCGTGGCAAACCCGAATCCGCCGCTGGTTGGCTCGGAGAGATCGTACACAGGCGTCCCGGGCGCCGGGCAGGTCAGCACGCCCACCGGCTCCGCCACGCCATCAGGCCGCGTTACTGGCAGCCCGCCGAAAAACCCGGCCCGCGCCCCACAATGATATAGGTCGCCGCCGACGAGGAAGCCGCCATCATCGATATTGGCGAGCTCCGCGCTGTCAGTCCCCACGCCGACCCCGAATTTGCCCCGGGTGCCTGGGCCGGTGCCGCCCAGGATCGCGAGCAGCCCCAAAGCCGCCCTGATTGCAATAAGCAGTGAATTCTGAACCCCATTTTCCAGAGGATTCTCGGCATCGATCCCGCTGCCGATCACCCAGGCGCCAGGCATATTGGCACTAACATATTCGCCGATGGCGACGCTGGAAGGCCCATTGGCGAATGCCTCATGACCGATGGCCACCGCCTCCGCGTCATTAGCATAGCTACCATGGCCGATAGCCGTTGCCTCATCACCATTACTCATGGAGCCATGACCAATAGCGGTGGACTCCGGATTATTAGCATATGCTTCATGGCCAAGGGCCGTCGCCCCAAAGGCGTTAGCAGAGCTCCAATAACCGGCGGCAAACGAGTTCTCGTCATTACTGCTGCACCAAGATCCAAGGGCCATGGCACCCGGCATATTCGCAGATGCCATGGAACCAATTGCTACCGCGTCCTCCGCGTTGGCGCTAGCGCCGGGACCAGCGGCGAACGCGCGAGGGTTGTTCGCTGAACAATCGTTGCCCACGGCGATAGCATCCGGAGCGTTCGCAGACGCGTTGCGGCCGATGGCTACGGCATTTGGCGCGGTTGCCTGCGCGCCTTTGGTTATCCGGCGGACGGCGGCGGCGAATGCAAGCAAGTCCATTATGATAGCCTCCCCTTGACCGTCGTCGAGCCGGAGAGATCGACGAGCGGCATCCGCACCGCCGTCAAGCCGCCGACGGCAAACAGCCACAACTCATCCTCGAGGCCGGAGGTTTGATTGGCGGATTCCATATCCGCCAGCCTGACGCCGGTCATCGGCGTCATCACACCGCCGGGGCCGATGCCCTGGAATGCCACCGTCCGGCTGTCGCATACGCCGGCGATGGAGACCATCAGATTGTTATGCCTACCCACGGCGATGTCCGGCCCGTCCGCGGGGGCGCTGGCGGCATTGTGGAAGACCACGTCGGCCGGCTCGGGGGACTGGTCCCGGATCGCGGCGAGGATTGCGTTCGTTGTCTCCTGGTTGGAGGCGGTGGCGATAGCCCCGGCGATCGCCGCGAGGATGGGGCCGAGTTCTTCTTGCTTAGCCAATAAACCCGACAGGGCCCCAAACAGATCATCAAGAACGTACTTTTCACCCATAGCGCCCTCCGGTTGCCATTGTGATGAGGCGAGCCTTTAGTTGTCGGACGCGCCGTATCCATGAGCTTCTGCGCCCGTATTCCAAACGATAAGCGTAGCTCACACCCCTATTACCGACTTGCCGGCGCAGTACGCTCCGCCGCAATCGCCTCATGGTGTTGGCCATCCTGTCACCTCACCCTCCGCTGTCTTCAATCTGCCGCAGAATTCTTCTCACGGCTTCAACCCCGACGTTGGCGGCCGCCGCGATCTGGTACGGATCATCGATTCCTTGGACAAGCATCTCCTCGGTAATCCGTCTGGTCCGACCGATCCGCACCAGCAAGGACGGTTCTGGCCGCGGCGCGGGTATTGGCGCGGCGATGGGTTGGGCTTCCTCCGCGGGGATAAGGAGGAAGGCCTGGCCCGGCTTGAACTGCTCCGGTTCGCCCTTGCCGGTCATGGTCAGTTGCATGCTCCCGTTGATAAGGCTCGGATGGCTATCCGGATCGGCCTTCAGACGAACCTTATAGACCGAACCGCCCGGGCCGTATGTCCGCATAAGGAGCACTTCTGATACTGTGAGTTTTATGCGATCCACCCGGGCGCCCCCTTAACAACATCAAGACAATCAGGCTTCTCTCCGCTCGGCTCTGCGCCATGCAATCCGCGATCCGGACCGGTGGCCGAGATGAATCCCTTTACAGTCGGGACAGCTATATGGATGAAGCTTGGTTCCGTATAGCTGACGGTATTTCCAGGCGGCGATCCGGGCGTCGTCTTCGGTGGCATATCTGATCTTGGCCCGGCATTTCCGGCGCCTATGGCGGCGGCTGCTCATCGGTCGAGCCAGCCTTCGGCCCGCATCAGGGCGACAACTTTCGCGGCATAGGCCGGGTCCGTGGCATAGCCGCACGCCTGGACGGCCTTGGCCGCGGCTACCGGATCATCGCGGTGCTCCCAAACGGGTTTATAGCGTTTGGCCCGCATCAGCTGCATGTAGCCTTGCAGGGATTCGTCAAACGAGAGATACGCCCTGAAATAGCCCGCGATCTTAACCTTGACCAGGTGCCCTTTGCGGATGCCGGTCGCGCGGGCCTTATCCTCTGCAATCAGCTTGTTTGCTATGGCTTCCGGGTAATACTCGGATGTCCAGGCGAGCACGGCGCCGTGCGGGCCGACGCCCTTGATCCCAAAAATGTTGTACGAGTATTTGCCGTTATTGATGTCCGTCGGAACGCTCTGGCCATAGTCGGACTCCAGGCAGGCCTGGGCCGCGGGCAACTGCCAAGGGAACCCGGACGGAGCGCAGACCCGCTTGGCGGCCGCGGCGATCTGCGCCTTGAATTGCGCCCTGGTGGGCTTGGGCATGCTCCTCAACTCCATCCGAGTAGTAAAAAGGGGGCGGCGGCCGTCTTGGTGATATGACCCAAGCTGTTCCGGCGTCTCCGTCCCTGTTGCTGCTGTAGAATCGTGATGTGGTATCTACATCCTGATGTGGCCGGTTGCCGGGCCGCGCGTCAGTGGGCCGCCGCCCCAGTCCCCTTAAACGAGACCAGGGCAAAAAAAGTAGGACCCTGGCCTATGCCAAGATCCTACATGACAAACCGCTCGACCGTCTGCTTCCGGTGCCGGAAAACTTGCTATGCCCCGAGCCCGGGGAATAAAGAGAGTTGCGGCCGGCCCGCCTGTTTCTTCGCCGCTTGCTCCTCCACGATTTCGTAGATGCGGCTTTTGCTGAGCCGGTATTTGCGGACGATGGCGTGCAAGTTGTCGCCGGTGAACTCCGCGGCCAGCCGCTCATCGCGGATGCTCCGCATCATGGTGTCGATCTTCGGGATGTAGACCCCGCTGCCGCCATACATTTTGGCCAGGGTGAGCAAGACGGGGACGCCGATCAACTGGGCCAATTCGCGGCAATACCCTTCGGGCAGATCATCGATTTGCAGCTCGTTTACCCACGGCCCATAGAGTTCTTCATCCATCGGCGCATCCCTCCCGCCGTTCCCTGGCCAGGATCTTCTTCAGGCCTTCAATGACTTTGTTTGCCTCTTGCCTCGTTTGCGGCCATGGTCTGGCTATTTGTCGGCGATTGAACCCTTGCTGCCGGTTGGATGCCGTCCAGCCGAGAGCGGCATATAAGGCCTGGAGTTTCTCCTGTTGCTCCCTGGTGATGAGCGCTCCCGGCTCGGCCGGCCGGACCTGGCGGCGCCGGCGGAAGCCGAGTTTGCGCATCCGCGCCATGACCCGGTCAAACTGGCGATAGGTTAGCGCGGCCGATGACTCGGCCTGCGCCTCCTGACGCAGAATCTCGCGGTATAGATCGTCATCCAGGC
>JBLNCE010000176.1:0-5519 GCA_050260415.1 Bacteroidota bacterium
GCCTATTCGTACCTCAACGCCTCGATCGGATCCAGCCGCGCGGCTTTCCAGGCGGGATAGGTGCCGAACAGGATCCCCACGGCGGTGGCAAAACCGATGGCCAAGACGAAGATCCACCAACTCAAGAGGGGTTTGACGGGAGTATAGGCTGCCACCAGGCGGGCGCCGGCGATGCCGGCCGCCATGCCCAGCGCGCCCCCGCACAAACAGAGGAAGACGGCCTCCGCGAGGAACTGGCGCAGGATATCCCCCCGCTTGGCGCCGATGGACTTGCGGATGCCGATCTCGCGGGTCCTTTCGGTGACCGAGACCAGCATAATATTCATGATGCCGATGCCGCCGACCACGAGCGAGATCGAACCCACCGCCACGAGCAGCGCCGTGAGGACAGCGGTGATCGCCCCGAGGGATCTTAAGATCTGTTCGGTGGAGAGAATGGTATATCTTGCCTGGGGCCCGTGCCGCTTGGCCAAGACCGTCTTGATGGTCGCCGTGACGGCGGCGGTGGCATTGGGGTCCGGCGGCTCGACCAGGATCATCATGTATTCTTCGAGGCCGGCCACGGCCAGCGCGGTCGCGGCCGGGATGTAAACCTCAAGCCGTTCGCCGCCCATCATGCCGAACAGGCTCTCCTCGGTGTTCTTCTTTGCCAACACGCCGACGACGCGGAAGCGCTCGCCGTTGAGCCGCACGTAAGCCCCGACCGGCTCCGAGACGCCGAAGAACTTGTCGGCCGTGGCGCCGCCCAGGACGCAGACGCGCGCCCGGCCTTCCTCGTCGCCGGGGGACAGGAAGCGGCCCGCGCGCAGCCGCAACCGCTGCATCCGTAGATAATCGCTTGATGTGCCGCTTACTTGCGGATAATACTGCTTCCCCCGATGCCAGAGGGAAAAGCGCGCATACGCCAGGGGAGCCACGGCGGCCGCGGGCATCTCCCGGCGCAGGGCCGCGAGATCCCCGGGGTCGGGAAAGAGCGGCGGTTTTCCGTCCTGATCGAAGCGGGGCATGATCATGACCTGGTTGCCGGCTTGGGCGTTGAATTCCGCCAGGACCTGCCGGCGCGTGCCGGCGCCGACCGAGGCCAGGACAATGACGGCGGCGATGCCGATGGTGATACCCAGGAGGGTCAGAAAAGCGCGCAGCTTGTTGCCGCGCAACGATTCCCCGGCCAGTCCGATATAATCGGCCGCATTCATGGCGTGTTGCCCCCGGACGTGGGCGGCGGGCCGTCGCTGACCAGTTCCCCGTCCCTGAACATGCACATCCGCCTGGCATGGGCGGCGATGCCCGGATCGTGGGTCACGAGAATGACCGTGATCCCCTGGCCGTTGAGTTCGGCCAGGACGCGCATGATCTCGGCCCCCGATCTGCTGTCGAGGTTGCCCGTGGGTTCGTCCGCCAGGATCAAGGAAGGCTCATTCACAAGGGCCCGCGCGATGGCCACCCGCTGACGCTGCCCGCCCGAGAGTTCATTGGGGCGGTGGTGGGCGCGATCGGATAAGCCCACCCGCTCCAGGGCGGCTTGCGCGCGCTCCCGCCGGGTTTTGCGGCCCAAACCGGCATAGACCAGCGGCAATTCCACGTTCTGAAGCGCGTTGCAGCGGGGCAGGAGGTTGAAGTTTTGGAAGACGAAGCCGAGATGGCTGTTTCTGATCTCCGCCAGGCGGTCATCGGACAGTCCGGCGACGTTCTCCCCGTTCAGGAAGTAATCGCCGCCGGTCGGCCGGTCCAGGCAGCCGAGGATGTTCATGAGCGTGGACTTGCCGGAACCGGACGGACCCATGATGGCGACGAACTCGCGCGCTTCGATCCTGAGGGTCACTTCGTGCAGGGCGGTGACCTTGATTGCGTTCGCCTCGTATACTTTCGTGATCCGATTCAGCTCGACCAAGAAAACCCCTCCGCTATTTCTCCCCGGCTTTGGCCTTCTTGGCTGTGACCGCCTGGCCGTCTTTCAACAGGCGCAAGGTATCGATCTCGCCGGTGATCAACATCTCGCCGCCGTGCAACCCGCGGCGGATCTCGGCCTCGGCTTCGCCGGTGAGACCGAGGGTGACTTGGACTTTCTTGGCCTTGCCGTTATGCATGAGGTATACGTATTTGCGTCCGGCCTTGTCCTCGTCGTCGAAGACGGCCAGGAGCGGCACGACCGGCACCTTGCTGGCCCGCGCGGTCGTAATCTCGCAATCCACGGTCATGCCCGGACGGAGCGCGCCGTCGCGATTGGTAAAGCCGATTTCCACCTCGAACAGGGAGAGCTTCTCCTGGATCTGACCCTGCGGCGCGATATTGATCACGCGCCCCTGGAAGATCCGGCCCGGCAATGCGTCGTTGGTGACCTTCACCGGTTGCCCGGGGCGGACGGCGACGATATAGGTCTCATCCACCAGCGCCCGCGCGCGCAAAGCACCCGTGGTGCCGATGGTGAATACCGCCATGCCGGGCGTCACGGCGACTCCCGGTTCGAGGGCTTTGACCAGGACTACGCCGTTCTGCGGCGCCCTGAGCAGGGTGAGTTCCAGATCGGCCTCGGCGTCGGCGCGGTTGCGGATCGCCTGCGCCAGCCGCGTCTCGGTGAGCTTGGTGTCCTGCAGGCCGAGGCTTTCCGCGAGCGCGGCCAGGGCGGCTTCGGCGTCGGTATGGCGCTCCTTGGCCAGACGGAACTGGTCCTTGGCTTCCTCGAGCTGCTGGTCGGTGGCCACGCCCTCGGCGTGCAACCTTTCCAACCGGTCGAGCCTGGCTTGCGCCTGCGAAAGGCTTTCCTTGGCGCTGGCCGCCGCGCGTTGCGCTTTCTCCCGGTCAAGCCGGTGCTGCCTCGATCGTTCCTCGTTGGCGCGCGTGAGGGTCTCCAGTTCGACCCGCGCCATGGATTCGGCCTGTTCCGCCTGGCGCAAGGCCTGGCGCGCTCCCCGATCGTCAAGCCGAGCCAGGATCTGACCCGCGCGGACGGTCTGCCCTTCCTCGACCGGGACCTCGACTACCTGGCCGCTGATGGAGGGCCGCACCACGACGGCATCCGCCGCTTCCGCCTGGCCGGATACGATCACGGTCGTGCTGAAGTCCCGTACCTTGACGGCCTCGGCGATAACCGGAACGCCCTGGCCGCCCTTCTTGCCGAACGCCAACGCGCACACAAGCGCGATGACGAGCAGGCCGAGAACGGCCAGAACTACATTGCGTGCCTTTTTATTATTAGCCAATGCCTCTCACCCCGGGATTTTTCTACACAGAACTATAAGACGTCCCAACCCGGCAAAAGGTTGCGGATTGGGACGAAATAAGCTCAACTGGATTTCGCCATTTATAAGCCGGTCGTATAATGCTTTCATATGTAATCGAAGCTTTCCTTTGAAAAGTCTCTGTGGACGGTATTTGGGTCTGCGCATCCCTGCGAATTGACGCCAACCTTGATTATGCGGATGGTGAAACAGCGGAGGTTCATCGCTGTTTCACCATCCGGTGAATTGAAGGCGTCATTTCGCAAAGTTGTCGGCCGTTTTCGTGCTCGACGGACGCGAGTACGTCTGCGCGCGAAAACGGCCTTAGGCGCCGGCTTTTGGGACTAAATAACCTGACCCAGAAAACCCCGGCGCAGGCACGGATGCCGAGCCACACGGCATCGATTGCCGGATGCAATCACGCCGTTGGCTTCGAAGCCCATCGGAGTACTGAGGCGCGATGGATGCGCCGAACGGTCCTTCACACGAACCATGGACGGTGTGGTGGATAAAGACCTTCTCATTAGGAGGTCCAGGAACCTTGGTTCCGGTCGCGGGATTCCAAAGGGTGTGCGACCGCACCCTTTGGTCCGGGAGGGTGCGGGAGGACGGATAGTGCCTCCCGCGACCCAGACTAGTCTACATATGAAAGCTTAGACGACCCTACAAACTTGACGAAGTAATATTAAAAGTGTTGTGAAAAAATCTATTATGGCCAACTCCTGCAAGGAAAGGGCAGGAACGGCGTGGGTTATGACCCCATGGCTCTCCTCTCTCTGCGGGCTAATCATTACCTGCAAGCCCGCCGGGGTCAATCTCCGCCAGGGGCTAAAGGCCATGGTCGCGCCTTATCGCATCCATGCGGCGCGACTTTGGCGTCCTCCTTCCACGGAGCTGGGTCATATAACGGTCTCAAGGCCCCGCCTCCATGCGGGGACTGGGCCATTCTTCCGGGATAGAACCGCGCCCGGTCAGGGCTGACCGGCCTTGAGAAACGACCAAGACCCAGCCTAGCCCTTTAGTGCCGGGCGGCAAAACGTATGACGCCAACTACCACCCCTTCAACTCTCCAGGCCTTTACCCAAGGGAATCGCCGAACCTGAAGTCACCGGTTCAGTTCGCTCCCGCCTCCGCGCTTGTGGTCCTCGATCACCTTGGTGATCTCCCGCCAATCGCTGGCCGGCATATCGCCCGGGATCGTGTTCTTGACGGCCGCCATGGCGTTGCCGTATTCCAGCGCGGCCTGATAGTCCCCGTACTTGAGGAGGCCAAAGAGCACTCCGGCCAGGTAGGCGTCGCCGCTGCCGATGCGGTCGATCACCTCGATCTCCTGGTACGGCGTTTCCCGGTAGAACCGGCCTTCGTCGCGCACGTAGAGAAGCGAGTTCCAGGCGTGCTTCGTCGGGCTCAGGACCTGCCGTTGCGAGGCCGCGATCAGCCGGCAGCCGAACTCGGCGCTGAAACCGGCCACGACCTCCTCGATCCGGCCCTCCCGCTGGAACATCTTGCGCAGCGTTTCCTCGGAGATGAACAGGAGATCGACCGCGGGGAGGAGCCCGGCGATCACCGCCCGCGCCTCGCTCTCGCTCCATAGTGAGGCCCTGAAGTTCACGTCGAACGAGATGAGCGCCCCTCCGGCCTTGAAGCGCGCGATCATCTCCCCGGCCGCCTTGCGCACGCCCTCATTGAGCGCCATCGTGATGCCGCTCGTGTGGAAGACCGCCGTCTTGGCGTAGACTTCCGGCGGTATCTCCGCCGGGCTGATGGAGTTAAAGGAGGAATGGTTCCGGTCGTAGACCACGGTGGGCTTGCGCGGTGCGGCGCCGCTCTCGTAGTAGTAGATCCCGAGACGGGCTTCCTTGCTCCGGTCGGGGATGATGTAGTCGTCGCTCACGCCGGTGAACCGGATCTTGTTCCGGATGTACTTGCCGATCTCGTTCTCCGGCAGCTTGGTGATGATCCCGGTCCGCAATCCCAGGAGGGATATGCCGGAGACCACGTTCAACTCCGAACCGCCGGCCCTCTTCTCGAAGACTTCCCCGGCCAGGATCCGCTCCTTGTTTGGGGGCGAGAGCCGGAGCAGGACCTCGCCCAGGCCGAGGACGGCGAAGTCTTTGGCGGCTATTTTTCCCGGATCGAACACGAAGATATCCTCCTTGTTGCCTCCCCCCCTCCCACCCAAGACCTGTGCCAAAAAAGAAGGCACAGATGCGAGGAAAAAAGGGCGGGAATGTCGAAGTATCAAGGCAAGACGGATTGAAGGGAGTCAAATGGATTGGGTACATTCAGACCCTACCAAAG
>JBLNCE010000177.1:0-3569 GCA_050260415.1 Bacteroidota bacterium
TGGATATCTGGACCAGCGGCGATGCATCGTTGGACACGCGCCGTGTGGCGGGAGCGGGGGGCAGGATCGAGAGCAAGGTGCTGCCGGGATTGGAGATACCGTTGGCGGAGGTTTTTGCGGGCGTGGAAAGGATACCGCTGGATTGAATGCGGAGCCGGCCCTATCAGGCCGGCTCTGCGCCTTTTCTATCAGCCAATTGCGTTCTGGCCTTTTCAGTCGGATGGTGCTGCCGCATGTACAATTGAGAGATCCGGCCGAAGCCAGGGGAGAGGATTGCCATGTCGATCGTAAGGTCCAAACTAGACAAGAAAGCGCCCCCGTCAGACGAGGGCGCTTTCTTAGCCGTATATTACCGGATGCCTTCTCCGGAGAAGGCATCCACCGGTGTAATTGGACATCCGCCTCGTAAGGTTCGGGGGGAGGGTTCGTCTTCTTGCCGCGCCGCTTACTTTGAACCGCGTAAACGTCCGATTAGCCCGGCATCAGTTGCATCGTGTTCCAAACCTCTGATGGTGGAAGTATTGGCCGCATAAGTCATGGTGTTTATCGGGGTGATTGTATCCCCGTTCATCTCAAATACCGTCCATAAGGTCCCTTCTTGGTTGGCGGGAACGTTGAATACCGCCACGAGGTCGCTGCCCTGATAGACTTTGACTTGCGCGCTGGAGTTGGATAAAGCGTAACTGCTGGTGGAGTTTCCATTGGTGTAATCATGAATCGAGTACCTGTATGTACCGGTAAGCTGTTGCCGGATCGTCGTGGTCTCCGGCCCATAACCGGTCGTGTCGTCCAAATCCAGATCCGCATACTGCGTCCCACTATAGGAATAAGTTTGACGCGCGTAGTATATGTGAAATCTACCGCTTTCTTCCCAGGAGTTATTGCTGGTGTCGCTGGGATCTTTCGGGCCGGTCAAATGTGAATCCAGGTCGGAGGGCGTGGCTCCCCAACGTAGAATAATGCGCGTCTCTCCGCCGGGAAGCAAGGGTGTTATGGCGGCGTCTTGATCGGCGGTGGTGATGCCGCCGAGACAGACCAGGTTGAAATGCATGGTTATATAGCCGGCACCGCTTACTTCGGCCGTGTAGTTGCCGGCGGGCAGACCCGTGATACTGTAAGCGCCACCGGCGCCGGTGGTCGTGGTCGCGGCCGGAGTACCGGCAACCACGTTGATCCCCGCCCGCAGGCTGATGTTCAATTCGCTGACTCCTTGCCCGGTGAGGGCATGAAGGATATGGCCGCTGACATTTCCCGTTCCCGAATGGCCGTTATCTATTTGCAGGACCGGTTCCAGGGTAGTTGTGGTATCAGCGATAATCTCGACGCCGTAGTAGACCGCCGGCAGGTAACCGGTCTTGGAGAATTCGACCCGATAGTCGCTTCCGGCGGTGGCTTCCACGCTGTAACAACCAGATGAGTCGGTCGCTCCAGTTGCGATTTCCGTCGTGTCGTCGTAGACCGTAACCGTAACTCCATCGATCGCGGTATGTGTTAGGGCATCCCTCACTATGCCCGCGATGCTACCGGTTTCGACCGGCACAAAAACTGCCGTGACGTTCTTTTCCGCGTTCATCGCGATCGTCGTCGGGTTTATGCCGCCAGTCAGACCGTTTCCCCAACGATCGAAGGCCCAGCCTTCTTCCGGTACCGCTTGGAGCGATACAACGTCGCCTTCGTCATAACTTGCTCCTCTTGCGGTTACGAGCGTCTCGGCAACGGACCCCTCCCCCTCGATGGTTATATTCAAGGCATGCCGCATGGATCTGAAGACCGCGGTAACATTTTTATCGCTATTCATCACTACCGACGTCGGGTTATTGGTGCCCTGGACGCCGCCGGTCCACCGTTCAAAGACCCAATGCGGATCCGTGGCTACGGCGGTTAGAGTGACGGTGGTCCCCGCGTCGTACTTGCCGCCGCCAGCCGGGGTTACCGATCCCGTACCCTGGACATTGATTGACAAAGTGTACTTTTGAAGGCAACCTGTCATGGAGGACAAAACAATCAGCAACAACGCGGCGCCGAGGAAGCCTCTTTTTGGACGCAAATTGACCCCTTCCTTCTACCTGGTTTGGTTTGTTGGACCGTTGTTTGAGTTTTGTTAAGCGCCCCCCAAGGACATGTCCATGTCGGCTCTCGCGGATACCCACCAGTTGCCTGCGCAGGCAAAGCCATGTCGGCTAAATTCGGTGCCGGTATCGTTCTGGATCGACATCGTGTCAAACCAGTATATGACACTAGCGGGCATATTTAGACGTCAATTTTGCAACAGTAATACCGGCGAGAACCTCTCCAACCACTGCGGGTGATGAGGTGTACCCGAGATGTACTTGTTGTCCCACGAGTACCAGTTGCAATCAATCGCCAATTGGTTTACAGTAGGATGTGATCCGGGTTTTCAGTCCTTTACATGGGGGAGTACATTTGGCGCAGTCGCTCGCGGTCTACATCGACTTTGAGAACCTGGCCCTGGGCTTCAAGGGGCGTAACGTGAAGTTCGACATCGAAAAAGTTCTGACACGGCTCGTGGAAAAGGGCAAGGTCATCGTGAAGAGGGCCTACGCCGATTGGTCGCGTTTCCCCGAGTACAAGGCGCAGTTGCACGAAGCGGCCATCGAGCTGATCGAGATCCCAAAGCGTACGCGGACGGGCAAGAACTCGGCGGACATCAGGTTATGCGTGGACGCCATCGACCTCTGCTACGCCAAGGAGCACATCGACACATTCGTCATCGTTTCCGGCGACAGCGACTTCTCGCCGCTGGTATCGAAACTGAAGGAGAACGGCAAGCATGTGATCGGCCTCGGAATGAAGGACTCCACCTCCGATCTCCTGACCGCCAACTGCGACGAGTTCATCTACTACGAGGACCTCGAACACCCGTTGGGCGTGCCGCCCAAGATCGACAAGGACATCCCCGAGAGCAAGCGCGAGGCTTTTGAACTCCTCATCGATTCCGTCCTGGCCCTGATGCGGGAGAACAAAGAGGTCCTCTGGGCCTCGATGGTCAAGGATACCATGAAACGCAAGAAGCCGTCCTTCAGCGAGTCGGCCCACGGCTACCGTACGTTCAGCGATCTGCTCAAAGATGCCGAGAAGAGAGGTCTCGTACAGCTAAATACGGATGCCAGAAGTGGAACCTACGTGGTAACGGGATTTAGCAGGAACTCCACCTGAGCCAACCGCCGGCACGTTGCGCGTATTGAGACAAGAAGCTCACCTCCGCATCCCCCTCCAAGCAAGATGGAGGGGGCGGGGGGTGAGTTTTTTTGGGCGGCAATGAGGCTATTCTTGAGGCGATTCGGCCGCCGTTTGACCTCCGGCCTCGCCCTCGCCGGGCGCAGTGGTTACCGGCGCCGGTACCGGGATGCAGATTCGCCGGCCGACTTGGAGGCTGTTGGGATCGAGTCCCGGGTTGGCGGCGAGAATGGCCTGGACCGTGGTGCCGAAGCGCGCGGCGAGAGCAAAGAGCGTATCACCGGCCTGGATGGTGTAGAGGAAACCGGGACAGGTCGGCGGCGCGGGTACCGGGATGCAGATCCGCTGGCCGATGACGAGCCGGTTGGGAT
>JBLNCE010000178.1:0-10047 GCA_050260415.1 Bacteroidota bacterium
ACGGCGGCAGGAGCATCATCTGTTTTGGGTTGTATGGCCGATATGTCTTCTTGTCCATGCCTTATTAGTTCGACACTCCGGCGGGATTCCCTCGCCCGGCGATAAAGTTTTACTCGGACAAACTCCGAGGTCCTGGCGATCAAGGCCCGCCAGATCCTGGATATCTCGGCCACCTATGATGTGACCGACGTGGAGAGCGGGCAAAAGGTCGGGGCCTTGCAGCGGAGGGGCTTCAAGTCGATCATCCGCGATGAATGGAACATCCTGGACGCCGATGACCGGCCGATCGGGGTCCTGAAAGAAGACAGCCTAGCCATTCTACGGCGTTTCATCAACCTGATCCCGCAGGAATTTCACGTCGAGATCAACGGGGTCCAGGTCTGCACCCTCAAGCAGAACTTCAATCCCTTCACCCTCAGGCTGGCCGTGGATTTCACGGCCGACCGGACCAACCTTTTCGACCGGCGGCTGGGCCTGGCCGCAGCCGTCCTGCTCTGCGCCATCGAGCAGCGGCAACAGTAGAAAAGGTGATCCCCATTATGTGACAGTTGCAGGTTACGCCACGGATTTGCTCCCGGGGGGCCCGGGGTAAATTTGTTTCCAGCCCAAAACGGGGAGGAAGAACGCGATAAAGTGTCGAAATCATGGGCGCCAAAAAATGCTTGCCAAGGTAAGTATCTCTCAATTCTCCAGCGAATACGGTCTACAGGGCCGGCGGGTACCGGCCATCCACGGCCGTACGGCGGACGGTTGGAGAGGGTGGATAGCGGGGATGCCCCAAACGGGGTAAAAATACAGAAAAAAAAGGGGGAAATCCAGTTTGAAGAGACTAACGGTCCTGTTATTGTGCCTGACCGCGCTCTGTGTCCTGATGCTTCCCGTTTCCGCTGCCAGCGCCCCATTCCACATCGGCGTGGTCACTGGTACTGTTTCCCAGTCTGAAGACGACCTGCGTGGCGCGGAAAGACTGATCGAGGAGTACGGAAGCGTCTCCAAGGGTGGAATGATCAACCACCTTACCTATCCCGACAATTTCATGACGGAGATGGAGACCACGATCGCCCAGATCGTCGGGTTGGCGGATGATCCCCTCATGAAGGCCATCATCGTCAACCAGGCCATTCCGGGAACCGTGGAGGCTTTCCGGCGGGTTCGCGAGCGCCGTAAGGACATCCTGCTCCTGGCGGGCGGACCGCATGAGGATCCGGGAATGCTCTCCGATGTGGCTGATCTGAGCATCAACCCCGACAATGTCGCCCGTGGTTACTTGATTATCGCCGCCGCCAAAAAACTGGGCGCCGATACCTTTATGCACATCTCCTTCCCGCGGCACATGAGCTACGAGCTGTTATCCAGAAGAAGAGACATCATGAAAGTCGCCTGTAAAGACTTGGGGCTCACCTTCGTGGATATGGGTTCACCGGATCCCACCAGCGAAGTCGGGGTCGCCGGCGCGCAACAGTTTATCCTGGAGCAGGTTCCCTCCTGGCTGAAGACCTACGGCAAAAAGACGGCTTTCTTCTGCACCAATGACGCCCATACCGAACCGCTGCTGAAGCGCATCGCCGAACTTGGCGGGTACTTCATCGAAGCGGACCTGCCCTCCCCGACCATGGGTTATCCAGGCGCGCTGGGCGTCAAGTTTGACGACTCCGACAAGGGCAACTGGCCGAAGATCCTCAAGAAAGTGGAGGATGCCGTGATAAAGGCCGGCGGCAAGGGCCGCATGGGGACCTGGGCATACTCCTTCGGTTACACCACCACCGCCGCCCTGGGCGAACTGGCCAAACGGGTCGTGGAGAAAAAGGCCAGTCTCAAAAAGATGAAGGACGTTATGGCCGCTTTTGCCAAATACACTCCCGGCGCCGAATGGAACGGCAGTTACTATGTGGACGCCAAGAACGTGGAGCGCGAGAACTTCATCCAGATCTATCAGGATACCTATGTATTTGGCCGTGGTTATTTGGGTATGACCAAAGTCAAGGTGCCCAAGAAGTATTTTGACATCAATATCGGTAAATAACGGCACTCCCGGAAAATTAAATCCAGAAACCCGGGGGCATAATGCAAATCTTCAAACATAAGGAGAGGCGCTTGTCCTCTCCTTATGTCCTGTTAATTGAGGGTGATGCGATGCAGGCGGATGGCTATATCCTGCAGATGAAGAAGATCAGTAAGGAATTCTTCGGCAATCAGGTTCTCAAGGATGTCGACCTGGATGTCCGGCCGGGCGAGATCGTCGGCCTGGTCGGTGAGAATGGCGCCGGCAAATCCACCCTGATGAATATCCTCTTTGGCAACCCAATCATCCATGCCACCGGTGGTTTCACCGGTCAGATTCTCTTCGATGGGCAAGAAGTCAACTTTGCCAACCCCTTGGCCGCCCTGGACAAAGGGATCGGCATGGTGCACCAGGAGTTCGTGCTCATCCCCGGCTTTACGGCCATGGAGAATATCCAGCTGAATAAGGAACCGCTCAAATATAGTTTCTGCTCGGAGATCTTCGGCGATCGCTTGAACCTGCTGGATCGGGAAGCGATGAAACGAAACGCGATCGAGGCGATCAAACTCCTGGAAGTCGAGCTCGATCCGGAGATGTTGGTGTCCGAGATGCCCGTCGGACACCGTCAGTTTACCGAGATCGCCCGGGAAATCAGCCGCCGGGGGATCAAACTCTTGGTGCTGGACGAGCCCACGGCAGTGCTAACGGAGTCGGAGGCTGAAATCGTGGTGGCGGTCCTGCGGCGTCTGGCGGCCAAAGGGATCGCGGTGATCTTCATCTCCCACCGTTTGTCGGAGATCATGGCTGTCTGCGATCGCATCGTCATCCTGCGGGATGGCGCCCTGCAAAAGGAACTGCTCCCATCCCAGACCAATCCCAGAGAGATCGCCCGCTACATGGTGGGCGGCAAATTGGCGGTGCAGACCGAGAAACAGGTGCGAAAGGAAGACGCGGGCGACACGATCCTCAGCATTCGCGATCTGTGGGTGGATATGCCCGGCGAACCGGTCAACGGCGTCTCCCTGGAGATCCAAAGAGGCGAAATTTTCGGGATCGGCGGCTTGACCGGCCAGGGTAAGCTGGGGATCGCCAACGGGGTGATGGGACTCTATCCCGCCGAGGGCGCGGTTTTTTTCAAGGGCAATCCGATCCCGCTGAATAATCCCAAGGCCGCCTTGGCCCAAGGCTTGGCCTTTGTTTCCGAGGATCGGCGGGGGATCGGCCTGCTCCTCGATCTGCCGTTGAGCATGAATATTGCCTTCACCGCCATGCAGGTCAAGAAGGATTTCATCCACCCGAGTTTCCTCGGCCGGTTGTTCAAGTGGCGCGACGAGCGGGCCATCAGGGAATTGGCCCGCCAGTACATCGATCTACTACAGATCAAGTGCGTCGATGAGAGCCAGATCGTCAGGGAACTCTCCGGTGGTAACCAGCAAAAGGTCTGTATGGCCAAGGCGTTCGCTCTCCAGCCCGAGTTGATGTTCGTCTCCGAACCGACCCGCGGGATCGATATCGGCGCCAAGGGCCTGGTCCTGGAGACCATCAAACGCTTCAATCAGGAGTACGGCAGGACGATCATCATCACCTCCTCTGAGCTGGAGGAGTTACGTTCGGTCTCCGACCGCATCGCCATCGTCAGCGAGGGCCGCATCGCCGGCATCCTGCCGGCCTCCGCCGAACCGGAGGAATTTGGCCTGTTGATGCTGGGAAGATCCGTCGCAGATAAGGAGGGGATCGGATGAGACCGGGATTTGCCGCCACTACCACTCGAATGGTCGAGAGCATCGGACTTCCCCGGCTGTTAATCGGCCTATTCTTGGTGGCGCTTTTTGTAATCACACCGTTTATCGGGTTGCGTCTGGATACCTCGATCAATGATGTCATTCTACGTTTCGGCATGAACGCTTTCTTGGTCCTGTCATTGGTGCCGATGATCAAGTCCGGGTGCGGTCTGAATTTCGGCCTGCAACTTGGGGTGATCGCCGGGTTGTTGGGCGCGGTTTGCAGTCTGGAGATGCAAACCAGGGGATTCGGCGGCTTTTTTCTAGCCATCGCCATCGCCACTCTCTTTGGGGTTGCCCTGGGTTGGTTATATGGGGTGATCCTGAACAAGGTCAAAGGCAACGAGATGGTAGTGGCCAATTACGTCGGTTTCTCCATGGTGGCTTTCATGTGCATTATGTGGTTGATTCTCCCGTTTCGCAGCAAGGATATGATCTGGGCCTATGGCGGCAGCGGCCTCAGAACCACCATCAGCACCCAAGGCTATTGGTTGCATGTTTTGGACGACTTTCTGGCCTTTCAAATTGGCGCCAATATCAAATTCCCCACGGGCACTATCCTGTTTTTCGCGCTTTTCGCTTTTCTGGTCAGCTCCTTTTTCCGGACCAGAATCGGCACGGCGATCGTCGCGGTCGGTTCCAACCCGGATTACGCCCGTTCCTGCGGGGTCAATGTGGACCGGATGCGGATCATCTCGGTGATCCTCTCCACGGTCCTGGCGGCAATCGGCATCATCGTTCTGGAGCAAAGTTTTGGTTTCATCCAATTGTACTTGGGCCCTCTGTATATGGCTTTCCCCGCGGTGGCAGCCGTGCTTTTGGGCGGGGCCTCGGTGGATAAGGTCACGATCAGGAATGTGGTGATCGGCGCCATCCTTTTCCAAGGGATTCTGACGATGACGCCTTCGGTCATCACGACTTTGATCCATAGCGACATGTCCGAAACGATCCGGATCATTGTCTCCAATGGCATGATCGTTTACGCGTTGACGCGGGCGACGGGGGTGAGATCGTGAAAGAACAAACCAGTATCTCAAAGGAAATGCATCCAGCGGTAAAATTCCTGATCAACAATATGGTCCCCATCATCTTTATCCTTTTGGTCGTCGCGGCTTTCCCCATTTCCGGCTTGAGCCTGGGATACTTGGGCAATGAAGTGATCACGCGCTTGGTGCGCAATTCCTTTTTGATTCTGTCCTTGCTGATTCCCGTCATGGCGGGGATGGGCATGAATTTCGGTATCGTGCTCGGGGCGATGGCCGGCGAGATCGGTTTGATCCTGATCACCGACTGGGGAGTTTTCGGACTCCCAGGCCTGCTCCTGGCCATGCTGATCTCCACGCCCATCGCCATTCTGGCGGGTTATTTCGCCGGGGTTATCTTGAACAAGGCCAAAGGCCGGGAGATGGTTACGGGCCTGATGTTGGGTTTCTTTATGAATGGGATCTACCAACTAATCGTCTTATATGGTATGGGCCGGATCATCCCCATCACCAACCCCCATATCCTCTTGCCAAGGGGGTTCGGCATCCGTAATGCCATTGATTTGCTGGCCATCAGACAGGCGCTTGACAAACTCCTGACGGTTCAGATCAAGGGGATCAATATCCCCCTGGCCACCTTACTGGTGATCGCCGCCCTTTGCCTGTTCGTGATCTGGTTCCGCCGGACCAAACTGGGCCAGGATATGCGCACCGTCGGCCTGGACATGGAAGTGGCGCGCTCCTCCGGGATCAACGTGGAGCGGACGCGGATCATCTCGATCATCATCTCCACCGTCTTGGCCTGTTACGGCCAGATTATCTTCCTGCAAAACATCGGGACGCTGAATACCTACAACAGTCACGAACAGGTCGGGACCTTCGCCATCGCCGCCCTGTTGATCGGCGGCGCATCGGTCACCAAAGCGTCGCTGCCCAACGTCTTCTTGGGCGTCATTCTCTTCCACTCGGTCTTCATTGTTTCGCCGCGCGCGGGCAAGGAATTGATCGGCCAAGCCCAGCTAGGCGAACATTTCCGGGTCTTCGTTTCTTACGGTGTCATCGCTTTCTCGCTGGCGCTCTACGCCTGGCGAAGACGGGTGGAAAAGGAAAACGAACGGAAAAAAGCGATGATCCTCAATAAGGCGTCCCTGACTGGACCCAAGGAGGGTGTAATCAAAGCATGAGCAAGATTGTACGGCGCAACCTCATCCGCGGCGGGCTGCTCATCCTCCTGATCCTGCTGGGTGTCTTCCTTTATTCCACAGGCAAGATACGGGAGATCTTTGTGGACAACGAGGAGGTTACAGCGGCCGACGGGACCCCTCTCTACCCGGCGGACAAAAGCTATCTGGTGTGGATCGACGGCCAGGAACTGGGCACCGTGCGGCCCGATCGCCGCAAATTCGGCGAGTTCCCCGGCCTCCGCCACACGGTGGTCCTGGAAGAACTGGATGAGAACGAGGATCCGACCGGCAAGAGATTCAGCCGCGAGTTCCTTGTCGGCCCTGGCCTTGGCGCTTATGTCAATGTTCCCGCTTTGGTCAACGGGGACGAGGAACGCTGGCTGCGCCGGGCGCGGCCGGAACCGGAAGAATAACGGGAAGCCTTACCCGAAAATGCTGAATCCATTAAGAAAAGAGCTCTTGACAGGCCGGGTGAATCCGTGTTGAGGCAGCACAATTCACCAACCCAGGAACAGCAAACACGGCTGGCCATGACCCCGCAGATGCGCCAGTCGCTGGCCATCCTGCAGATGCTCCTGGCGGAGCTGCAGGTCTACGTCGCCCGGCAGCTCGCGGAGAACTGCCTGTTGGAGCACCTCCTGTGTTAGGGTAGTTGTCACAGGACTCCGAGAGAAGTATATTGAAATTTAACTCGGAGGAGCGTGGCAAGAGAGTGGCACGATACAGCGACGATTTCAAGTAAAACCCGGAGGGGTTACCCCTCCCCCCCCCCCGTCCTCGAAACCATCGGGCGGCGGTCGGTCATGGAAGGGCATGCCCTGGCCTTCACCGTCAGCGGCAGCGATACGCAGATCGATCCGCTTTCCTTTGCCGCCGAAAATCTGCCGCGCGGCGCCACCTTCAATGCCCTGACCCGCACGTGTCCCGGAGCAGGAGCAGGCCTGGTCCGATCGTCTTGTTGCCCCAAGGCCGCATTTGTGGTAGATATATTGGCAAGGGCGGGAAGAGTCCCGCCCCGTGCCGTATCAGTGGCGGAATTTCGCCAACCGTGGAAGGGATGAGCGACATCTTCAAACTTGCCTTTATCGACCTGGATGGCACCCTCCTCGATCCCCGGGGCCTCGTGACTCCCCGGGCCCGCGCGGCCCTGGTTTCCTTAGCCGCACGCGGCGTGACGGTGGTCCTGGCCACCGGGCGGCCGCCGCGGCTGGTCCGGCGGTTCCAGGACGAGCTGGGCCTTGCCGGGCCGGCTATCTGTTACAATGGGGGCCTGGTGGTGGACTTCAAGGAGGGCGTGACGCGTCATGACTGCCGGATTCCCGGCCCGGAAGCCCGGTCCGCCCTGGACGTGCTGCGGCGGGAGAACGTGTGCAATCTGCTCTGCGAGGCGGACGACTGTCTCACCGGGGAGCTCACGGACGAGATGCTGGCCGCGGCGCAGCGAGATGGTTGGGGTCTGCGCGGCGATCTCTCAATGGATCGGGCCTGCGCCAGCGGGGTGCACAAACTTATCGGCATCTGCCCGCCCGGCATGCGCCCCCGCATAGAGCGAGCGCTCGAGTCAGCCTTGCCCGGCCGGTTGACTCTGGTCGGTTCCGCGCCCGGTACGGACTGGCTGGAGATCCTCCCGGCCGGGGTGAGCAAGGCTGCGGCCGCCGAGGTCCTGGCCGGGATCTTGGGCATCGACCTGGCGGAGGCGATGGCCTTTGGCGACGCCGAGAACGACGCGGCGCTCCTGGCCCGGGTGGGCCTGGGGGTAGCCATGGCCAACGGCGACGACTGGGCCAAAGCCGCGGCGCGCCGTCTGGCCCCCCCGAACGGCGAGGAAGGTTTTGCCCGCGCGGTGGAGGAACTGCTCGCCGCGGGGTAAACGGCGCGGATGATCCCGCCCCATCCGGCGCAGAATAGGGCGGGAGGGAAAATGCCATGCGAAAGAAGATGGGCCCGGCGGCGCAGGCCCTCGACAAGCTGCGCGAACAGGCCCGGACCAGCGCCGAGGCGGCGGGGGAGAAACCCGACCCGGAGAGGCTCGAGGAGGCCGTGGAGACGGTCTCCGGGGCCAAGACCGCCCGGAGCGAGGATCGGGAGAGTTGGCGCAAGCAGTAGGGGGGATGACCGGATCGGGGCCTGCCGCGGAGTCGACGGCCCTTGTTTTTTTATGCACGGTCGGCCGTCGATTCGCCCCAAAAGACAGGATGAAGTTCCCCCGACAGGTAATACATAATCACGATGACCGCGGCGGGCGCCAACCCCCGGTACGCCGCATCATCCGGCGTGAACGTGCGGGCCATGCGGACGGCCGGGATCATCCTCTCGACCGTCCTGGCGGCCGTGGGCATTCTGGTCTACGCGCAGAGTTACGGCTTCCTCCAGCTTTATACGGCGCCCCTCTATGCGGCTTTTCCAGCGGTGGCGGCGATCCTGGTCGGCGGAGCGACTCTGCAGAGGGCCACCATCGGCCATGTGATCTTGGGGGTCGTGCTCTTCCAGACTCTCCTGACCATCGCCCTCCCCGTCACCCAGACCGCCCTGCAAGGGGCGGATATCAGTGAGATCGCGCGCATGATCATCAGCAACGGCATGATCCTGTACGCCCTGACTCGGGCGGGGGGGAGGTAGACAACATGAACGGGAAACCATCGACCGCAAGCGCGCCGCCTCTGCCCCGCGCGGGCCGGCATGCCGCCGGCGCTCTGCGCCAGGGGGCGGTCCCTCTCTTCTTCAGCGCCCTTTGCGTTGCCGGGGTAATTGCCGCCGGCTTGGACCTCAATTTCCTGATCAACGAGATCATCACCCGCCTCGGGCGCAATTCCTTCCTGGTCCTCTCGCTCCTGGTGCCGGTCGTCGCCGGGCTTGGCCTGAATTTCGGTATCGTGATCGGCGCCATGGCGGGCCAGACCGCCCTGATCATCGTGACGCACTACCGGATCGAAGGCTGGGTGGCTTTGGGCTTGCCGCCCTTCTCGCGGTGCCTTTCGCCGTACTCTTCGGCTGGCTGACCGGGCTGACGCTGAACAAGGCGAAAGGGAGGGAGATGGTAACCAGCTTCATTATGGGGTTCTTCGCCAACGGCCTTTATCAGTTGGTCTTTCTGGTCCTCCTCGGCACGGTCATCCCCATGAAGGATCCGGTTCTCATGCTTTCCTCCGGCGTCGGCCTGCGCAACACGGTGGATCTCATCGGCGTGGCCGGCTCCCTGGACCGCGCCCTGGACGGCCTCTGGAACGGGCTGATCATGGCCGAGATCGGGCCGATTCCCATCGGGCCGTGGCGGCTGCCCATCCTTACCCTGCTGGTGACGGCGGTCCTCTGTCTCGTCCTGGCCTTCCTCCTTCGAACCAGGCTCGGCCAGCGGATGCGGGCGGTGGGGCAGGACATGCACGTGGCCGAGGTGGCGGGGATCAACGTCAACCGTACGCGCCTTACGGCCATCATAATCTCCACGGTCCTGGCGGCCTGGGGGCAGCTGATCTTCCTCCAGAACATCGGCACGCTCAACACCTACAACAGCCACGAGCAGGTCGGGATGTTCTCCATCGCCGCGCTGCTCGTGGGGGGCGCCACCACGCGCCGCGCCACCATCTGGAACGCCTTGCTCGGCGTCCTCCTCTTCTATACGCTCTTCGTGGTCTCTCCTCTGGCCGGCCAGCGTATTTTGGGCATTCCGCAGATCGGCGAGTATTTTCGCGTCTTCCTGGCCTACGGCGTCATCGCCGTCGCCCTGGCGCTTCACGCGTGGCAAGGCCGCGCCGGGAGGAGCGAGGCGTAGAGAAAGGGCGACGCAGGCAGCCCCGCCGAAGGCGGGGTTTTTTTGTGCTGTGCGCCCAGACAAATGCATACTTGCTGGCCGGTGAGAATCCGGGTCCGGACAAGGGTCCAGGGACCGAGGGGCGGCCCCCTGCGCTCCCGCCGGACACGGTTCCGGATTCTTTCATCGGCGCGGCCGATCGGTTGGGAGCGCGGCTTCCCGTCCCTTGAGACCTGTGCCAAATGAGGCCGAAATCCGTTCCGGTCCCGGCGGCCTAAAGACCGCCGCTACAGCCTGGGAAGGGCCATCGGCCCTGAGAACGGACCTATAAGAGCCATGGATGGCTTTC
>JBLNCE010000179.1:0-18560 GCA_050260415.1 Bacteroidota bacterium
GTAAGTTCCATAGCCGTAGCCAACGCGGTTTCACCCTGATCGAGCTCATCATCGTCATCGCCATCCTGGCCATCCTGTCCGCCATCGCCCTTTCGCGGTTGAACTACAACCGCGCCACGGCGGCGAACAGGGTTTGCAACAGTAAGATGGGCGAAATCAAGAAGGCGGCCGAAGCGTACTTCCTCGAGTCCGGTAATGATCTTACACCAAGTACTAATATCACTGGCTCTGATCCCCTCGTCGGTGGCGGTTACCTCAAGGGCGTCCCGAGCAACCCACATAGCAACACGTCTACCACGCCATATAAGGTATATATTACCACCGACGAAGCAGCTGAGGTCACTTGCCCGGACACGGTGAAATTCGGCGGGAAGGATCCCGGTACCGGTGGTCCCTATCTAGGCCACAAGTAGAAACAGCACGTAGCACGGCGGGGCGGTGGGCATGAGCCACCGCCCTTTCTCTATGGCACTTATTCGGAGATAGATGAGAATCTCTATTATCAGCGGAAGGGATAGTGCGTCCGAATGAGGGGACTCTTGGCATTGATCTTCGGCCTTGCGATCGGGAGCTTTCTGAACGTGGTCATCTATCGTCTGCCGCGCGGCGAATCATTGGTATGGCCGCGTTCGGCCTGCCCGGGTTGCGGCCATGTCCTGGGCGTCCTCGATCTGTTCCCCTTGCTGAGCTTCTTGTTCCTGGGCGGCAAGTGCAGGTATTGCTCGCGTTCGATTTCTTGGCAGTACCCGTTGGTCGAGGCGATGACCGGCGTTTCTTACTGTCTCCTGGCAATCCGTTATGGAATCGGCCTTGAGTTCCTGGTGTTTGCCATCTACGCCGCCTTGCTGATCGCGGTGGCCGGTATCGATCTTCACCATATGGTCATCCCTGATGTGCTGTCATTGCCCGGCATGGGGCTGGGACTCCTCTACGGGTTGGCGCGGGGAAGGTTGGCGGAATCCCTGCTGGGGGCGGCGGTTGGGGGCGGAACCCTGCTAGCGGTCTACTATGCGACCCTGTTTTTGCTAAAAAAAGAGGGTTTAGGGCTTGGTGACGCGAAATTACTAGCGATGATCGGCGCCCTCCTCGGTTGGCGCGGAGCACTTTTTACCATCCTTCTGGGAAGCCTGTTCGGTTCCATTATTGGATTGATAATGATCGTCGGCGGCCGTCTGAAAAGAGGCGAACCGATGCCGTTCGGTCCTTACCTGGCCGCGGCCGGTCTCATTTTGGCCGTCTGGCCGTGGGAAAGCTGGCTGGGGTTGCTGTTCGTTCCCTGAGTGGGGTGATAAAGCCAGCCCATTCTATATGCTGGAGGAAGCCCGATGGCAAAGTCCTGCGTCGGTCTGGATATCGGTACCAGCGCGGTAAAAGCCGCCCAAATAAGCCAGGCTGGCGATAACTTCATCCTCAACCGCGTCGGGGTGGCTCCGATCCCAATCGGCGCGATCGAAGGCGGCGCCGTCCAGGATATTCCCACGGTGGCGCAGGCGGTGAGCAAGTTGCTCCGGCAGACGCGCATCCCGGCGCGCAGGGTCATGCCGGCCGTGGCCGGTCAGGCCGTGATCGTACGCTCGCTCAAGTTTCCCGCCATGCCCCGCGAGCAACTGGCGGAAGCCGTCAAGTGGGAAGCCGAACGTTATATTCCCTTTCCGGTCAATGAAGCGGTCATTGACTTTGACGTTACCGGCACGGTTGCCGAGACCGGCGAGCAGGAGATCATGCTCGTCGCGGCTCAACGGAGCATCATCGAGAGTCACGTGGCGGTTCTCAAAGCGGCCGGCCTGCAGACGATGGCCATGGACGTCCAGCCTTTCGCCCTGGCTAGGTCGTTAAACGCCCATATATTGCCCATCGACGGGCAGGCGGCCAACGTGGCCATGATCGACGTCGGCGCGGGCACCACGGATCTCGTCATCTTCCGCGATGAAGTGCTGCGCTTTACCCGCATCATCCCCATCGGCGGGACGTATTTCACGCGCGCCATCGCGGGAAGGCTGGGGATGACCGAGGATGAAGCCGAATCCTTGAAGATAACCCGCGGGCAGGTTCCCCTGGGGGAGAACCAACAATTCGACTCAGCCGAAGACGCCCAGCTATGCTCGGTCATCGGTGCGGTCATGGGCGAGCTTGTCACGGAGATCAGGCGCTCAATCGATTATTTCAGACTGCAATACCATGAGGATGTTTCGCGGATCGTCGCCACCGGCGGCGGGATCATGCTACGCAACATGGTCATCTCCATGGAGAGGGAACTCGGTCTGCGCGTCGAGACCGGCGACCCCATCGGTCAACTGCATCCAAACTCACGCCAATGCGCCCCTGAGCTTCTGGCGATGTCGGGGCCCATCTTTTGCGTGGCGGTCGGACTGGCCCTCCGGGGGGTGCAAGGCGAATGATACGAATTAACCTCCTGCCCCTCGATTTACGGCCGCAACCAAAAGTTAAACTTGTTCGCGTCTTGGCCCTGCTGGCGATCGTCTTCGCGGCTGCCGGCGCGGCCGGAGGCATCTTCTGGGCTTGGAACTACCGCCAATCACTCATCCACGACCTGAAGATTATCGAACAAAAACGCATAGAATACGGCCCCCTCTATGACAAGGTCATCGGCATGGAAGCGACCCTTGGCGCGATCGAGGCAAAGCTGGCGGGCAGACGGAAGCTCATGTCCGGGCTGCTCGATCCGGTCCTGATCTTGGAAACGATGGAAGGCAATGTTCCGGAGAGTGTTCTTTATGCGAATTTCACCGTGGGGACGGATCGGAGACTCGCGATCAACGGAGTCGCCACGGACTACTACGGTGTCGCCGCGCTCATGCTGCGGCTGAGTATCAGCGGAGAATACAGCGAAGTCAGGTTGGGCAGTGCCAGCGGGGAAGAAGGGCGCGCGATCAATTTCTCCTTGGCTTGCGCCTTGCGAGGGGGTACTCTGGCACCGTGAGTCTGCAGCGGCGGGAACGGCTCATGCTGATCATCCTGGCGGCCCTGGTGCTTGGCACGGGGGCATATTTTGCCACCGATTGGTACCTGAAGGACATACGCCGTCTCACGGCTTTGAGGGCGGAAAAAGATGCCGATCTGAAACGCGTCGAGGAAAAAGTGCGCGACCTGGCGTCCGTGGAGCAGAAATTGCACGAGGCGCGAAAACTGCAAGAAGACTACGATCGTTTGGTACCGGGGAGTGAAGAGCTTCCACAGCTTCTACGCGATACGTCAACCATGCTAACCACCGCGGGGGTAAAGCTCACCAGCTTTACGCCGGGTGGCGTGAGCCCCTCGCCACAGCTCCCGGAGCTGAATCAATTAATCGTGTCCGTATCCACCTCCGGCACGTACGAAGAGATTCTCAAGATGTTCGGCGCATTGAAATCCGCCCGCAGACTGATAGGCGTCACCAATTTTACCATTGGTGGTGCTACGGCCGGCAATGATCCTACGCTTTCCTGTAAATTCAGCATGGTGGTCTATTTTTCGGGCAAGTAAGGCCATGCCGGTTTTGGATCGCCGCTTGCGTTAATGGGGGGACGGGGATTGTCCAACGAGACTGAGGGCAAGAGCAAGGCGCCCTTCGGCGCCAGTCCGTTCACGCTGATTGTGGCCGGTGTGTCTCTGGCCGCCGTGGTTCTGCTGCTTCTATTCCCCGGTCTTCTGGGGGGGGGCGGGGCACAAGTCGCATCCGTGGAACAGACTGCCAATACCTCAAATGCGCCCGCGACGGTTACCGAAGCTGCCAACCCCGTGACGGAGTCCAAGTTGGAGGACCCACTCGCTTCCTTCCTCGTCCGGTTCGGCCGCGCCAATCCCTTTGCGGCATTGGCCGTACGTACCAGTGGGCAGAGAAACACGCCCGCAGTACCGGGTACGAACGCGCAAAACACGGAACCGGTACTGGATGAACTTAAACGGCGTCTACAGTCCCTGCAGAACGGCACGAATCCGGGTGCCGCCCCTTCGGGAAGTTTACAAGGCGGCATTAGTGGTGGTAACGTACCGACAGGCGCCTCCGGGTCCTCGCCATCGGCCAAGGAGGCGTTTATCCTCCGCGGCATCGTCCGGCTGCAGGGTTTGGCGCTGGCGGTTATTCATAATAACGGTAAGACATATATCATTGGCGTCGGCGAGACTCTGGAAAAAACCGGCTATTCATTGAAGGACATCGGGGAGGATCGTGTCACCATTGTCAGCGGTGACAAGGAATTGCTGTTGGTTCTGGGGGGGAAGAAGGTATGAGGCGGAGATTATTGACAGCGATGCTTCTCATCGCCGTTGGCATCGTGTTCGGTACCCAATGGCTTGCGGCGAACGAACCGTATATCGAGAACCTCGATTTTGTCGAGACCGATCTGCGCGACGTCTTTCGCGCGCTGGGCGTAGCGGGTCAATACAATGTGCTCCTGACCAGAGAGGTGCAGGGCACGATCTCCATGTCCCTCCGCCAGAGAACGACGGTCAAAGACGCGATCGAATTAATCGCGCGTACATACGAGTTCGATCTGCGGTGGCTGGAAGAAAACAAGACGGTTGTCATCGGTAAGACGGGAACGCTGAAATCTAGTTTTGACACCAATTCCAGGCTTACAAAGGTTTTTACGCTCTACTATTCGACGGTAACCGAGATCGCCGACGCATTGAAAGTGGCGGTGGCCGCCAATCAGCTTGCCGTCAATCCGCGCACGAATCAGATAACCGTGGTTGGTTCCGCGCTCGAGCTGGAGAACGTGGAGGAGATTATCGCCCAGATGGACCATCCCATGCCGCAGGTCAATATCGAGGCCCGCATGGAGGAAGTTGTCGAGGACAGCATGGAGGAACTGGGCCTGAAATGGACCGCCAGCATGGATCTGGGGGTCGGAACCGGCTTTTCCTTGGTGGCCAGCAGTGAGATCTCGGCCAAACTGACGGCGCTCGAGACCCAGAACAAAGCCGTCCTGCTGGCCCAGCCCAACGCGAGTTGTCTCGATTCCCAAGAAGCCAGGATTTTTATCGGCGATCGCTACCCCATCACCGTGACGAATATCGTCAATGGCCAGACACAATACTCCACCTCTTATGTTGAGATCGGCACCACATTATCCATCAAGCCGCGGGTCAACGTGGAAAACGTGGTCACCGTCACGGTCAAGGCCGACGTCAGCTCGATTACGAAGAACGTCACCACTTTGGCGGGCGAGATGCCGGTGATCCGGACGCGCTCCACGGAGTCGATGGCGCGTCTGAAAGACGGACAGACTTTTGTCCTGACGGGGCTCATCCGCCGCGATGAGACAACGGACACGACCGGGGTGCCGTTCCTCGACAAATTGCCGGTATTGTCGGTTCTCTTCAAGAACAAGCGGGCCGAGACCAAAAACACCGTGATCTGCGTTTTCCTGACTCCGCATATCAAGAGAATCACCCCGGACGAGATACCCACCGTCCAGTCCCGGGTCGGCGTCGGGGTCTCGGGCGGGCTGGCGAGTTTGCCGACACCAGCCGGTACCATGGCCCCCGACGGCGGATTGGGGAAGGGCACGCCAGCCCCCGCCGCTACACCGGCATCGATGCCCCAGGCTTCGCCCATGCCGGAGCCTTTACCCGCAATCACGCCAACGCAGTCCCCTTTTATTTCCGCCACGCCAAGTCCCGCGGATGGCCAGGCTATTCTGGCGACACCAGCGGCGGCTACACCGCCGGCTGCCGGAGTCGGTCCTTCTCCTTTCCCCGGCCTCGATCCGGCTCTCTCGGCCGAAGAACTTGCCGCCGTGGCAGGTGAAGCCGACCCCGCGGAGGCGGTCAGAATACCGGTGGGCATTACCGCTACACCAACCGCAAGTCCCTTACCTCCGCTGGTGCCGGCGCCGTCCTTGGAACCGGCGGAGCCGACCACCAGCCCGTCCGGGGAAGGAACACCGGCACCGACGCCGATGCCCCTCCCCACGCCCGTACCCATTGTTTCGCCGGCATTCTCGGAGATGCCGGCGCCGACGCCGCCCATCCTTATACCAGTAATCATGCCGAGCCCGGCGCCAACGCCGGCGGTAGCCTTCGGGGGCGGAACCGCTCCCGCGATGTCGGCCCTGCCAAAGCCGGAGGACATTAGACACGTTTCCTACACCGTCAGGAAAGGCGACACCTTGGCCGCCATCGGCAAGAAATTCGGCGTTCCCTGGGAACAGATCGCGGCCTATAACAAGATCAGCGGGAAGAGTTCCCTGAGATTGGGACAGACGCTTAACATTCCGATTCCGGCCAATCACAAATACGTGGTCAAGCCCAAGGAAACCCTGTGGCGGATCGCCAAGCGCTATGGTGTGACCACCGAGCTGCTGGCGGAGATCAACGGCCTCGCCGATCCGACCAAGATCGAGGTCGGACAGGTGATAATCCTTCCTTGTCCGGTGGACCGCGTCGTGAACAAAGAGTATTAGTACTGAAACGACGTGTTTGAGATTGGTCGCGCAAGGACCGGAGATGTCCAGACCTGGATATTCAACCACCACGGTTTTGGTCTTTACGCGTATCGGGTTCCTGGCGTATTATAATAGATGCGTGCGGCCGACAGATGACAGTGCGCTGCAGAAAGGAGTCGGGGATGCGTCTCAAGAACTACATGGAAGACGTGGTCGTTACGGTATATGAGGAGTTCATCCGCCAGCATCCGGAGTTCTGCCACTGTAAACAATGCCGGCTGGACACGATCGCCTTGGCGCTGACACACCTGCGCGGCCTCTATGCGGCTACGGAGGAAGGGGATGTACTTACGCGGGTGGCGCGGGAAGACCGTCAAATCAGGGCTGATGCCTTGGTGGCCATAATCGAGGCCAGCCGCATCGTAGCCTCGCGTCCACAGCATTAGGGCTCAGACGAGGGCGAAAGCCCTTTTTTATTTGAACCTGTATTTCAGTTGGGGGTCATGGTGAGGAAATGAGGTTCTTGACTGCGGGCGAATCTCATGGACCGGGGCTGGTGACGATCGTGGAGGGGCTTCCGCGCGGTGTATCCGTTTCAACGGACAGCCTCCTCCATGATCTGCGGCGGCGCCAAGCCGGCTATGGGCGCGGTCCCCGCGCCGCGAACGAACCGGAGCGGATCGAACTCTTAGCCGGGGTGCGTGCCGGGCGGACCACCGGTGGACCCGTCGCGATCCTCTTGCGCCATAAGCATTGGGAGACCTGGCGTCCCGTGATGCATCAGGAAGAAACGCCTCCGCAGGGATCGGACGGCTTTGCCCCGACCCCCGACCTGGTGGGCGTGACCGCCGCGCCGACCAGTCCGAGACCGGGCCATGCCGACCTGGCGGGGGCGTACAAATACGGCCTTCGGGATCTTCGCGACGTCATCGAGCGCGCAAGCGCCCGTGAGACTGCCGCCCGTACGGCCGCGGGCTCTTTGGCGCGGTCGTTTCTAGGGCATCTGGGCATGACGGTCGGGAGCTGGGTTAGCTCGATCGGGCGGGTCGGAGCGCAGGCGGAGCCGCCACCGGGCGAAGCCATGCGCGCGGCCGAGGTTTCGCCGGTGCGTGCGGTTGATCGCGCGATGGAGACGGAGATGATGGCGGCCATCGATGCCGCCAGGGCGGCCGGCGACACGCTGGGGGGAACATTCGTGGTGGCGGCGTTAGGGGTGCCGATCGGCCTGGGGAGTTATACCCATTGGGACCGCCGTCTCGATGGGAGATTGGCCGCGGCCGTGATGAGCATACCCAGCGTGAAGGGTGTCGAGATAGGAGAGGGTTTTGCGCTGGGGCTTGTCCCCGGCTCGCAGGCGCACGACGCGATCTATCCCCATGAGCAAACGGGCTTTTGCCGCCGGACAAACAGGGCGGGCGGCCTCGAAGGAGGTCTGTCCAACGGTGAGCCGGTCGTGCTCCGTGCGGTGGTAAAGCCCGTGCCCACTCTCTACCAGCCGTTGCCCAGCATCGACCTGGCCACGGGTAGGCCGGCGTCGGCGGCCATCGAGCGTTCGGACACGTGCGTCGTACCCGCCGCCGCCGTGGTGGCCGAAGCCATGGTGGCCTGGGTCTTGGCCGATGCCACCCTGGAGAAGTTCGGGGGGGACACGCTTATGGATGTGGAGCGCGCGCTGGAAGCATACCGGGCTGGCCGTACATGGTGGCACGATGTCTGAACCTGAACGCCAAGTGGCGTTGATCGGTATGATGGGCACGGGTAAAACGACTGTGGGAGCCTTGCTCGCGGCCGAACTGGGATATGACTTCGTGGATTTGGATGCGGTCTTGGCCGAGCGAGCCGGGTTATCCATTCCGGAAATCTTCGCCCGCGAGGGGGAGAGCGGTTTCCGCCGTCGAGAGCGGAAGCTGCTGCTCGAGATTAACGGCCGGCGACGGCAGGTTCTCTCGACGGGGGGCGGCATTGTGCTCGACCCGGCCAATACCGCGACTCTTCGCGCCGGCGGGCTCGTCGTGGCCTTGATCGCTTCTGTGGAAGCGATTGTGGCCCGGGTCGGCGGGGGATGCGGGCGGCCGCTCTTGGCCGTGGCTGACCCGGCCGCGGCCGTCACCCGCCTCGCCCGGGCAAGGGACGGCCTGTATAGGGCGGCGGCTGATCTCGTCTTGGAAACCACTTCACTGGCGCCGGCGGAAGCGGCGCTGATGCTCGCCCGCTGGTGCCGGACGCACCCCGGGTTGCGCAAGCCATAGATCAGAGGCCGGAGGAAGTACCGCGTGTTTGAACGGATCGAGGTTCCGATTCCGGGGCGGGAATACCCCATCTTCGTAGGCGCCGGCGTCCTCGCGCAGGCCGGATCGCGCCTCGCCGCGCTCGGCCGTCGCGGCCGCGTCTTGCTCGTCACGAATCCCACCGTGGCCGAGTGGTATCTGGCACCCTTGCGGCGCAACTTGGCAGCAGCGGGTCTCGATGTTCATACGGCATTGGTTCCGGACGGCGAAGAGCATAAGTCGCTGGACCAAGCGGCCGTACTATACGAACACGCGGCCGCGGCCGGTCTGGACAGGACAGATGCCATCGCCGCGCTGGGCGGTGGGGTGATCGGCGATCTGGCCGGGTTCGTCGCCGCCACTTACCTGCGCGGCGTGGCCTTCGTCCAGGTGCCGACGACGGTTTTGGCCCAGATCGACAGCAGCATCGGCGGCAAGGTGGCGGTGAATCTTCCGGCGGGTAAGAACCTGGTCGGGGCATTCCACCAGCCGATCCTGGTGCTGAGCGACGTGAGCGTCCTGCGGACGTTGCCCGCGCGGGAGCTTCGTGCCGGCTTGGCGGAGATGCTCAAACACGGCCTGCTCGACCGGGAATACTTTGATTGGTATGAGCATAACCTGCCCGCGCTGGCGGCGGGCGATGAAGCGACCCTGGCCAAAGGGATCGCGTGGTCGTGCCGGATCAAGGCCGCGGTCGTGGCGGCGGACGAGAGGGAACAGGGCGCCAGGACCCTTCTGAATCTCGGCCATACCGTCGGTCATGCCGTCGAGAGGGCGGCGGGCTACGGCACCTGGCGGCATGGGGAGGCCGTCGGCATCGGCCTCTTGGCGGCGGGACGTTTGGCCAAGAACCTGGGAATGCTCAAAACCCCTGAACTTGCGCGCCTCGAAGCGGCGGTGCGCGCCACGCTCGGTCCGTGTTTGCCGAATCTCGCCCTTGAACTGCTGGAGCCAATGCTCGCCGCCCTATTTCATGACAAGAAGACGATCGCGGGGCGGCTTCGGTTCGTTCTCCCCCGTGGCCTCGGCCGTGCCGAAGTCGTGGAAACGGTCACCATGGAGATGGTACGCGAAGAATTGGAGGGATTGCTCCGTCCGGAGCATGGCAAATGATCAGAATCCTTGTGCTGCATGGCCCCAACCTCAATCTACTCGGCCGGCGCGAACCCGCCGTCTACGGGAGGACGACGCTGGCCGAGATCGATGCCGCCCTCACCGCGCTGGGCACGGAACTGGCTGCCGAGCTAAGGATCATCCAGCGCAACAGCGAGGGCGAGATGCTCCAAGTCCTGCATGACGCCATGGACTGGGCGGAAGCGGTCATAATCAATCCGGCCGCTTACACCCATTACAGCCTGGCCTTGCGTGACGCGCTTGCCGCGATGGAGGTCCCCGTGATCGAGGTTCATCTGACCAATATTCACGCCCGGGAGGGATTCCGCGCCCATTCGGTGACCGCGCCGGTCGCCGCCGGGGTTATCGCCGGTTTCGGCGCGGACAGTTATCTTCTAGGTTTGCGCGCTTGCGTTGCTCTTGCGGCAAAGAAGAAATGAGCAATTGATCTCGTTTGCCGCTGGCGCACAGGTCCAGTACTGCTGTGGAAGGTGATCCGACTATGGGTGCTCAGAATGCCAGCGAAGCTCATTTTGGCGTCGGCCCTTGGCGCGGAGCGGCCAACACTGTCTCGTATGGCTTGATGAGCCTAGTGCGGAACAGGAATACTCAGCTAAGTGTCATGATTCTCATTCTCGCCGCGGCTGTTGCGGCAACGCATTGGCCGGCCCTATCCGCGCAGGCGCTCTCCTTTGATGACTCTCAGTATTTGACGGAAAACCCGCTTGTACAGAACCCCAGTTGGGCTTCGGTCCGTCGTTTCTTCGTGGAAGTATTGGAACCGTCTACCGTTAAGGGATATTACCAACCGCTGACAATGATCTCATTAATGATTGACTACGCCATGGGCGGGCATGTAAACAACCTTCGTCCCTTTCATGTCACAAATCTGCTTCTTCATATCCTGAACACCGCCTTAATCGCGTTATTGCTTTACCAGTTATTCGGACGACTTGTGACGGCGGTCATGGCGGGCTTACTGTTCGGTTTGCATCCCATGACTATCGAACCAATATCTTGGTTGACCGAACGCAAGACACTCCTCGCCGCCTTTTTCGTCTTATGGTCCGCATTCTTCTATCTTGGCGCGGTTCGACAAAAACGCTTGAAGTGGTACTATCTCTCTTACTTTACGTATACGCTGGCCCTCATGTCCAAACCGACCAGTGTGCCACTGCCACTGCTTTTTTTGTGCTTGGATTTTTGGCCGCTTAAACGGTTAGATAGACACGCGATAATGGAAAAGATCCCGTTCTTTGCTATCGGTATTGTTTCGGCTGTTATTACCTTTATCTCTCAAGATCGCACGGCGGTGACGATCTTGCCCGGCGAGTCCGGTCTACGACGGACGGTGCTTGTTGTATGTTATGATCTAATGTTTTATCTAAGCAAGATAGTAAGGCCTGTCAACCTAACTTCTTATTACCCGACACCGCGACCATTTGACCTGTCTAATCAGATAATCATGACCAGCGTCATCTTTTCATCCGTTCTCTTGCTGGGATTATTCATCTCTTTACGTTGGACACGCGCCTTATTTGTCGGGTGGTTCGCTTTTTTCCTCCATATCTTACCTACCCTAGGCATCATCGGCTTTACCAATGTCATTGCCGCGGACAAATATGCGTATCTACCCGCCTTTGGACTTCTCCTGCCAATAGCCTCTTTGTTGGAGAGACTCTGGCGGGTCGGATTGAGACGGAAGGGCTTGGTGTCGCTCAGGGTCGGGTTATTGATTCTGGTTACGATCTTATGTGTTTCTGAAGCCAAGGCTTCCAGGAGGTACTACCCTCACTGGCGGGATTCCGTTACTCTCTATCGGCATATGCTGTCTTTGGCGCCCGATGTGGCCACACTGCATAGCGGTCTAGGATTGGCGCTTGAGAAGCGGGGCGATGTGCAAGCGGCTATGATACATTACAAGGAATCGATTCGGCTCGCGCCCGAACAATCGGAAGTATATATGGACCTTGGGTTGGCGCTCATGGGGCGCGGTAAGTATGATGAAGCAATGCGTTATTGCCTGGAGGCGGCCCGACTCCGCCCAGCGGACGCCAAGCCCTGGGTAGGTATTGGTTTGGTCTATGCGGAGTTGGGTCGGTACGATGAAGCGCTGACTTGTTACGAAAAAGCGCTAAAATTGCAGCCAACGCAAGCCGAGGCATATAACAACATCGGCGTGATCTTTCTTGATCAAGGCGAAATCGAGAAAGCTGTCATAAACTATGAAGCGGCACTACGATTCAGACCCAGCTTTAACATCGCCCGTATAAACCTCGCTGTTGCCTTGGCTGGATTGGGTAGATACGAAGCCGCAAAGGCGGAATGCATCAAAGCTCTTAGGCTGGAGCCTGAATCAGCCCAAGCCCATTTTTGTCTAGCCAATCTTCATCTAGCTTGCAGGGAGAATGACAAAGCCATCGCGCATTATCGGGAGGCTATCCGTTTTGATCCCAAAATGGCTGATGTCCATGGTTATCTGGGCGTTGCCCTGGCCCGTGTGGGACGATCCGAAGAGGCGGTCATGGAGTTTCGCGAAGAGTTGAAAAACAAGCCGGATAATGCCGATACTCAGTATAATCTAGGGATAACATTGGCTAAACTCGGCAGGAGTTTGGAAGCCGCTGAAGCATTCCGCGCGGCATTTCGTATCAATCCTACGCACGAGGGGGCGATCAAGAGCTTGCGTGAGATGCAAATTGCAGCTAAATAGGTCTCAGTAGCCTTGCAGTGAAGAAGAGAGGGTAAGTTATTGATAATGAACAATCGGCTCGCCCGTTTAAGGGAACTCCTCAGGGAGACTGAACTTGATAGCTTCGTAGTCGCCGGAGCGGCAAACCGCTATTACTTGAGCGGGTTTACCGGGGACAATGGTTTCCTGCTGGTGGACGCCGCCGAACAGGTGCTCTATACCGATTTTCGTTATATGGAACAGGCGCGCGCGGAAGCCCCCGCGTTCACCCTCTGCCAGGTGGGCCGCCGCATCCTGCCCGAGTTCAGCGCCTGCCTGGCGGAGCGGGGCGGGGACCGCATCGGCTTCGAGCCCGATCACTGGAGCCTGGCGGATTACCAGGAATTGATCGAGGTTGTATCGGAAAAGCGACTCATCGCGCAGAAAGGGATGGTAGAGGGACTGCGCGCCGTCAAGGACCCTGAGGAAATCGAGCGGATCGGGCAAGCCGCGGCGATTAACGACCGTGCCTGGGCCAGGCTCATGCCGCTCATCAAGCCCGGTGTCGCCGAACGCGATCTAGCGGCGGAACTGGACTACCTGTTACGGCGCGAAGGAGCGGACGGTAACGCTTTTACCACCATCGTCGCCTCCGGACCTCGCGGCGCCCTCCCGCACGGCACGGCCTCGGCGCGCAAAATCGCCCCCGGGGACTTGGTCGTCTTCGATTTCGGCGCGCAATACCAGGGCTATGCCTCCGACATGACGCGCACCGTGGCGGTGGGGAATGCCGGGGAGAAAGAGCGGGAGATCTACCGCATCGTGGCGGAGGCCCAAGCGCTTGCCCTCGCGGCGCTACGCCCCGGGCTTACGGGGATCGAGGTGGATGCGGTGGCGCGGCGCCATATAAAGGACGCTGGCTACGGACAGTATTTCGGTCACGGCTTGGGCCATGCGGTAGGGATTGAGATTCACGAAGAACCACGGCTTTCGCCGATCGGGGAACAAGTGCTAGCCGCCGGCATGGTGGTCACGGTCGAACCCGGTATTTACCTGCCTGGGCTTGGGGGAGTAAGGATCGAGGATCTGGTGGTATTAACGGCAACAGGCTGCCGGAACCTGACAAACAGCGCAAAGGATATGGCCATATTATGATTGGTTTGGAACAGGAATGCATGCATCCGAGATTCTAAAGACGGGATAAAACAAGGCCTTCTGTGGCTTGAAGCCGTGAAGCATCTCGATGTTCCGAGGGCCTATTCTCGACAGAACCGGGACAAGTGTGGTAGAATAATCCCGGCACAGGATTTGGAGAGGGAGGGTCCTGATGGTTTCGGTGAATGATTTTCGCACCGGCCTGACCGTTGAGATCGATGGCGATCTCTACGCGGTGGTTGAGTTTATGCATGTCAAACCGGGCAAGGGCGCGGCTTTTGTCCGCACGAAGCTCCGTAACGTGCGCACGGGGTACATGGTGGAAAGGACCTTCAACGCCGGTGAGAAGGTCAACCTGGCCCGGGTGGAGGTCCGCGATATGCAGTTCCTCTACCGCGCCGAGGACGACTTCGTCTTTATGGACACGGAGAGCTACGAGCAGTTGACCTTGTCCGCGGCCAAGATCGGCGACGCCGTCAAGTTCCTCAAGGAAAACATGACGATCGAGGTGCAGATGTACCAGGGCGAGGCCATTGGTGTCTCGTTGCCGAACACCGTTGAACTGGCGGTAACCGATACGGCGCCGGGATTCAAGGGTGATACGGCCACCGGCGGGTCCAAGCCGGCCACGCTTGAAACGGGAGCGGTGGTTACCGTGCCTTTTTTCGTGAATATCGGCGACGTGCTCCAAGTCGACACGCGCTCCGGCGCTTACCTCAAGCGGGTTGGCAAATAAGACCGGAGCGTTCTACTTGACGAGGTAATAATAGCCGGTCAAGGTTTCCTCATCCAGCGCGCCTAGTTGTTCCTGGAGGGCTTGGGATGCTCCGTTCTCCGGGTCCAGGCCGATAGTCCGTCGGCGGATGGCCCGGCTGGCCGTGGATTCGGGGTGCTGATTTACGAAATCAACGATCGCCCGTATCCGCTCGCTGCGATCCATGACGTTCACTCCTCAAGTATGACTAGGATCCGTCGGGGTGCCGTTGCGCATGGGTATTGGTACCAAAGGGCCGGAGTCCCGGGTTAGGCTACCCGGTTCCGGCCTTATTCATTCCTTCCCGCCGCAAACCCTGCCATGCGCACGGCGGCGCAGGGTTTTCCCGCACATAGGATGTACTACCAACATAGCGGAGGGGAGATTATGAACACCCAGGCGCCGCCAGGGGGGGCAACGACCCAAACCCTAGTGGCAAGTACGACAATCCTGGGCGTACCCGCCGTCAAGATCGATGAGATCGTCGCTTCGGTAGTCAAGCCCAGTTGCACGGTCATCGCCAACAAGGTCATCTTTCAGGCGACCTTGCATAAACAGATCTTTTTCGTGGATGCCGCGGGCTTTGTCCGGCACCAAGCGGAAGATGTCCCGTTCAGCGGCTTCATCGACTTTCCCGGCGCCACGGACGGTACACCCTGCCAGCTCGAGTTCGTCATCGAGTTCCTGGACTTTCAATTACTCAATCCAACCACGCTCAGGCAGACCGCCGTCCTGGCGGTGACAGCCAGGCTTTTTGACCCGCCGTCGGGCGCATTCTTCCTGAATACCGCACCTACGGCCTCGGACACGTTCTTTCCCAGCCAACCGGCCTTCCGTACCAGCGGCCGCCGGAATGGACCGGGACGCGTACACCGGGTGCGGCTTGGAGTATACTAAACGCGCAAGTTTTCCGAAGCTGATCTCCCATTTGGGTTCTCTTCCAGGCGCGTGCATAGGCCCGGTCTGTCGAGCTTATTTGAAGACATCCCGAATTGGGATGTCTTCTTCTGTCCCGGGCAGGAAAAATACCCCCCCGGCGAAGAATTAGTTGCCGGAGGTTAGAGAGCGTGCGTCGTGGTAGATTCCTTCTACTAACCGCGGCTTTACTTGGCGGCTTTGCCTTTTCAGGGCTCGCCGGGGTCAAGGTTACCCTGGGTGAGCCATATGTTCTCCAGTTGAGGTTCAACGTAACCGCCGTGAACCGCGGACAAGCGGCCCGCAATGTTGAGATAAACCTGCCCGTCCTCGTCGAGCGTGACCTGCCGGTCTACCAACGGATCATCGAGGGAGGCGCATACACGGGCACGGCGCGTTTCACGCTTGGCAGTCGCGGCGAAGCCGTGTTTTCGCTGGACCAGCTCAACGCGTTGGGTCGGGTCGAACTGAACCTCGCCTATCGGTGTGAGGTGAGGCCAATATCCCACCGGTTGCCGGTTTTACCCAGGAGGAGTTGGCCCGCTTTACCCGAAGCCGCCGCCAAGTATCTTGGACCGGCGGAGGGGATCGAAGCGGATCAGCGTGAGATAATCGAATTTGCCCGGAGCAAGCTCGGTGGCCGAAAGGACCCTGTTTTCCAGGCCAAAGCCCTCTATGCCGCCACGAATCTGGCGCTGAATTATAATGCCGAGGCGGGAAAAACATCGGCTCTGGAAGCGCTGCGCCGCGGCCGAGCGAGCTGTGAAGGTTTTGCGCGGCTCTTTGCGGCTCTCTGCCGGGCGACGGGCATCCCGGCGCGCCTTGTCTACGGCCTTCGCCTGAAGCAGAACGAGTCTCCGGCCCGGGAGTATCTGGCCGACGCGGCAAGGCATGTTTGGTGTGAGGTTTACCTGTCGGGGGTGGGTTGGGTACCGGTCGACCCGACTTTCAGCTATACCGTTGGCGGTATGAGGAAGGTCACTTACGATTACTTCGGCCGCTTGGGATATGACGGCGACGTGCACGTCGTCATTGGCTACGTCGAACCGAAGATTGCCTGGACGTTCCGCGTGCCGCAAGGCCATCCGGGCCTATCGGTGGAACAGCATCTTTACGTGCAACCAATCGATGGTTGAATACCGGGATGCCTCTTTGTGCATGGCGACCCAGGGCGGACCAAAAACGGGTCAGACAAATGCTTGCGCCGCGGGCGGGGTTGGTGTAGAATAGCAGTAGATCATGCGCCCGTAGCTCAGCGGATTAGAGCACCGGCCTCCGGAGCCGGGTGCGCAGGTTCGATTCCTGCCGGGCGCACCATTACATGTTGAATGACCGGTTTTCGTTTAGGCGGAAACCGGTTTTATTATGGTCCGTATTGGTTGTCCGGGAGATTACCCCATGCGGGCAGGAACTCGACGTGCACCGTCGAATATAAACAAACGTTTTTCGGTTCCGGTTGCACGGTAGGCGTTTTGTCAGAGAAACGAGCAGGATGGAAGGACGGGAAAAGCAATGTTATATGCCGTACTGGGCCTTTATTTTGCGGCGATGATCGGCATCGGCATCCTCACCTCGCTGAAGACCAGAACCATGCAGGACTTCTTCCTTGGGAACCGCTCGGTCGGCCCGTGGATCTCGGCTTTCGCCTACGGGACGACCTATTTTTCGGCGGTTCTTTTCATCGGTTATGCCGGTGGGCAGGGCTGGGGTTTCGGCCTGCCCGTCCTCTGGGTGGCGGTGGGTAACGCGATCTTGGGCTGCCTGCTGCCCTGGCTGATCCTCGGCCGGCGTACGCGGAACATGACCGCGGAATTGGGCGTCATGACCATGCCGGAGTTTCTCGAGGCACGTTATGGCTCACGCGCCTTGAAGGTCGCGAGCGCCTTGATTATCTTCATCTTCCTCATTCCGTACTCAGCCGCGGCCTATACCGGTCTTTCCTTTCTTTTCCAAGGTATCTTTAATATCAGGTACGAGTACGCGCTTATCGGCATGGCCGCCCTAACCGCCTTTTATCTGGTTCTGGGCGGGTATTTCGCCGTGACGCTCACTGACTTCGTCCAAGGATTGATCATGCTGGTCGGTGCCGTGTTCATGGTGGGTTATGTCTTCCGCGCCCCGGAGGTGGGGGGCTTCGGGGAGGTCGCCGCGCGTTTGACCGCGGTCAATCCTGAACTGGCCAAGATTTTCCCCTCATCCTGGCCCAAGATCATGTGGCTGGTATTGCTGACGAGCCTTGGTGCCTGGGGTATGCCGCAAATGGTGCAGAAGTTTTACGCCATCAAGAACGCCGCCGTTATCACCCGCGCGGCGGTGGTCGGGACCATCTTCTGTCTGGTCATCGCCGGCGCGGCGTATCTGGTCGGCTCGGCATCAACGCTCTATGGGCCGGCGCTTGTCGCCGAAAATCAAGCCGTCTTCGCCCAGGCGCCCGGGTTTGAACAAGCCAAGGCTGACACGGCGGCGGCCCGCGGGCTCATCGATCGAGCGATGAAGAACGAGACCGAGAAGAGCCCCGATCCCGTGAAATATAAGAACACCATGATCATCCCGCAGATACTCAAGCGCGCCCTGCCGGCAATCCTGCTCTATATCGTGCTCGTGCTGGTCCTCTCGGCGACGATGTCAACCGTTTCGAGCCTGGTCCTGGTCTCCAGTTCATCCATTACCATCGATCTCTTGCAGGGGGCTTTGCTGCCGAAGATGAGCAAGGCGATGGGCATGACGTTCATGCGTGTCCTGTGTCTAGTCTTCGTGGTGCTTTCCACGTATCTCTCCTGGCGCGGGCCGAGTTTTCTCGTGGCCCTGATGTCCTATTCGTGGGGGGCAATCGCGGGCTCATTCATCGGGCCGTATGTATTGGGCCTCTTTTGGAAGAAGGTCGGCAAAACGGCGGTTTGGGCGGGAATGGCCGTTGGGTTGGGAATCGCGATAGCCAATTACCTTGGCGGCACCTACGGCTTTTTTGGGATTAGCAAGGCGGACGCGCCCATGTATGGCGTACTGGCCATGCTGGCTTCGCTGGTCGTGGTCACCGTGGTTAGCCTCGTGACGCCCTCACCGCGCCTTGCCTCGGTCGACAAGGCTTTTGCCGCCGCTGCCGCTGCCGCCAAAGAGTAGGATCAAACAGGATTAAGAGAGAAGCCATAGAATCATTTTTACCCCCCTTCCCTGCCCAGACCTGTGCCAAATAGTGTTCAAGGGAGGGGTTAGGGCACAATCAATAGGATTCAAAACCATAAGATGGAAATAATGAACTCTGGATTCATGAATTCGAACCAATAATACGGCTAGCT
>JBLNCE010000180.1:0-8032 GCA_050260415.1 Bacteroidota bacterium
CCTCCGCGCCGATGGTACTTGTCGGGTAACCGGCTGGGAGAGTAGGTCGTTGCCAGGAGCTAATTAGAAGCCCCGCCGAATGGCGGGGTTTTTAATTAGCTCCTGGGCGCCCTTCCCAGGGCCTGGACGGCCCGAGGTCGAGGCAACCATGGATGGTGATCGCCGAGACCCAGGGCCTGGACGGCCGAGGTCGAGGCAACCATGGATGGTGATCGCCGAGACCGTGGACTCAACGACCCGCGGGCCTTCGTGGCCCTGGGGTCGTTGCCAGGTTTACTTAAGAGGCCCAGCCACCCGGCGGGGTTTTGCTCGCGTCCCGTCTGAAAGTCATTTTCGGCGTCAGCCCGCACTGTGTGGCGTACGGTGAAGTTAAGCTCCTCTTGCCTTCCTCCACCCGGGTATACTATCTGAAAAGGGGTGTGGTTATGAGCGAGCGGTGGCCGCGAAACCGGGACGTCATACGCTTGGGCGCTTTGGCCGGCATCTGCGGATCGTTTGTCCGCAATGCCCTTGAGGTCCTGGCCGTTTTATTGATCCCTTCGTATAAGAGTTGCGCGAGGCTGGCCGCCAGCCTATTCTTGCGGCCCGACTACGTCATGAAACGCCTTGACGCGTATGTGGTGGGGCTTGAGATTGATTTCATCCTAGGCATGGCGGTGGGTATCGCCGCCGTATTGGTCTTATCGGTCTGGGGTTTGGAGGGGCTGCTATACAAAGGGGCGCTGGGTGGTGCTTTTACCTGGTTCCTGTTCTACGCCTTCCTTTCCGCCGATCCTCTGAGCGCACTAGATCCGACGGGCACTTTCCTCGAAGCACAGGTTTCTTTGGCGATTCATATCCTTTTCGGTATCGCGGTGGTCTGGTCCGCCTCGCTGATCGATGGAAGGAAGGAGAATGCGGCCAAAAACCGGCGCCCATGAATCCCAGCGCCCGTCTTGCCCCGAATCGCCAGGAGCACCAGCAGGAGTTTACGGTTCTATACCGAAACCGGAATTACGGCATTTGTTAACCGTCAATGGCAAGACGGATTCCGGAGGGATTTCCATGCCCCGCTCCACCAGCAAAGACGTGGCTAGACTGGCCGGCGTCTCGCGCACCACGGTTTCGATGATCCTCAATAACAGTCCTGATGCCAGAATTTCCGAGAGCACCCGGGAACGCGTTCTCAAAGCCATGGCGCAGCTCAATTATTCGCCCAACCAAGTGGCCAGGGGGCTCAAAACCAACCGCACGCATACGTTGGCCCTGGTTATTCCCTCGATCACCAATCCTTTTTACGCACACGTCGCGCAGGGTGTCGAGGACATTGCCCATGCGCATGGTTATACCGTTTTTCTCTGCAACGCTTACCGCAACACGGACCGCGAGGGCAAGTACGTGCGCGCGCTCCTGCAGCGGCAGGTTGACGGCGTGATTCTGGTCGGAGCGCCGAGCGGCCTGCACGTGGCGGAGGAACTCGTGGCGGAAGGGGTGGTGGTCGTCACCCTGGACCGGGAAGTCATCTGTCCCGGGGTCGAGCGTATCCTCGTCGACCATTTTCGCGGCGGCTGGATGGCGGCGGATCTGCTCCATCGTTTGGGTCACCGCGAGGTTGCCTACATCTCGGGCCCCATCCATAATATGGCCCGCCGGGATAGGCTGGATGGTTTCCGGGCCGCGTTTGCCGAGCACGGTCTGGAGTTCCCCGCCGCGCACCTGCTGACCGGTCCGGCCGAGGCAAGCGCGCGGCAGGATGACTATGAATTGCGGAACGGCCATCGGCTGGCCAAGGAAGTATTGACGCGCCTGCCGCAAGTGACCGCCATCGCGTGCATCAATGATATGAGCGCCATCGGCGTCCTGCAGGCCCTGCACGAAGCGGGGCTGAGAGTCCCCGATGATATGTCCGTGATCGGATATGACGATATCCCCCTCGCGCGCATCATACAGCCCGGCCTGACCACCGTCGGGCAACCCCAGTATGAACGGGGCAAAGCCGCGGCGGAGTGCCTGATGCACCGCCTGCAGGGCAAAACCCAGGACGCCCCGCCTCCTTTTTTCACGCCATGGCTCGTGGAACGCGAAACCACCTGTGCTCCCAGGGCCTCCGGGACGACGGGCGCCTGACGGCCCGTTTTTTTTACCGGCATAGGAGGAATTCCCCACTCGACGTCTAATATATCGGTAACACGAGTAATCTAGATCGAAGGTTTCGGAACACCAGCAGTACCACCGATTCCTCAGCGTAGACGCATGGATATCACTTCACGGATGTAGTTACACGTGTAAGCGTTCGCAAGGGGAATGATAGCAGGGCCAGTACTTAAGGCCCGATTTTTTGGCGGAAATGCGAACACGAGTTAGCAGGTGCAAGATGGCCAGGATCACGAGCAAAGACGTTGCCAAAATCGCGGGTGTCTCGCGCACCACGGTTTCCCTGGTCCTCAACGGGGTTAGGGGAGCGCGGATCTCCGAAGCCACGCGCGACAGGGTCGTCGCCGTCGCGCGGGAACTCGGTTATGCCCCGAACGTCCTGGCCCAGTCCCTCAAGACAAAGCGTTCCCGGATCATCGGCCTGATCGTGCCCTCGATCACGAATCCCTTCTTTCCCGCCATCGCGCAGGGCGTGGAAGACATGGCCGTGGAACGCGGCTATAATGTCTTCTTTTGCAACAGCTACCGGGATCCCGGTAAGGAACAAGAATACGTGCTGGCGCTCTGCCAAAAGCAGGTGGAGGGCGTCATCTTCGCCAGCGTGCAGCATGGCGCCGAACTGGCGGGCGAGCTCAGGCAGCGGGGCGTGGCGGTGGTGCTCTTTGACCGCCGCGCGGAGATCGAGGTGGACACCGTCAGCATGGACAACGTGGCCGGCGCCGCCCTGGCGACCAAGCACCTGTTGGCGCATGGACGGAGACGCATCGCTTTCCTCAGCGGCCCTCTGCGCATCCGGAGCCGCATGGAGCGGTGGGAGGGATACCGCCAGCAAATCGAGGGCGAAGGGCTGCGGATCGCGCCGGAACTGGTGCGGGAAGGGCGCTCCGAGCATGAGGAACAAGGCGGAGTCTACGAGCTTGAGCTCGGTTACTCGCTGACCAGGGAATTGATCGCGGCGGGGACAGATTTTGACGGGATCTTCGCGGTAAACGACATGACCGCCATCGGCGCGCTCCGGGCCCTGCGGGAATATCGGCGCGCGGTGCCCGGTGATGTCGCCGTGGTGGGGTTCGACAACCTGGCCCTCTCAACCCAGGTGGAACCCCCGCTCACCACGATCTCCCAACCGCAGTACGAGATGGGAACGGCCGCGGCGGGGTTGCTCTTTGACCGCCTGGACGACCCCGGCCGTCCCGCCAGGCAAAAGGTTTTCCAACCGGAACTGGTGGTCAGGGGTAGCAGTTGCAGCGTGGCGGCGAGGGAGGCTGTATGTTGAAACCAAGGATAGCCCTGCTTACCCTGGCCGACCACCGGGATGAGTTCTATGCCCAGCGGGCGCCCCTGGCAGAGGCGGAGACGGCGAAAGTGCGGGGTCTCGGCGAGGCAGTCGAGTTTGTCCTGGATGAACTCGTGCGCAGCGGCGAGACGGCCCGTGCCGCCGGATATCGGGCCCGGAACGCCGGCGCCGATATCCTGCTCTTGCACACGCCGATCTGGGCGCCGCCCAACCTGGGCTTGATTGCGGCGCGGATCGCCGGCCTGCCCGTGGCGCTCCTGGCCAATACCGCCCTGGCGACGTCGGGCCTTCCCGGCTTGTTATCATGCGCCGCCACCCTGGATCAGGCGGGGATCGCGCACCGGCGGTTCTTCGGCGACGTTGCCGCGCCCGCCTTCCGTAACGCCCTGCTCTCTTTCTTCAAGGCGGGGGCGGTCCGGCGCGCCCTCGTCGGCAGCCGCATGTGCCTTCTGGGAGGATTCGGCGTCGGCCTCTACTCCGCGAGTCTGGATCCCGCGCAATGGCAGAAACTTTTCGGGATCGAGATCTCGCACGTGGACCAGTTGGAGATCGTGCGCCGGGCGGAGGCGCTGACGCCCGCCGAGGTGGAACCCCACGTGCGCTGGCTCCTGGGGCACATCGGCCGGGCCGAACTGGATGCGCCAAGCTTGTCTCCAGCCCACCTTGAACGTCAAATCCGCTCATATCTGGCCACGCGTGCGCTGCTCCAGGAAGGCGGATACGATTTCGCCGCCCTGAAATGCCAACCCGAGCTGAGTAACGGCTACGCCTTGCAGTGCCTGAACGTGGCGCTTCTCAACGACCCGTACGACGCCGACGGGGCCAAGCGCCCCTGCCCTTGCTCCTGCGAAGCGGACGCCGACGGTGCCTTGACCATGAAGATCCTGAGCCTTTTGAGCGCCAAACCCGCCGCCTTATTGGACGTACGCGGTTTCCTCCCGGAGGAGGGACTCCTGGTGCTGGCCAACTGCGGCGGCATGCCCACTTATTTTGCCGGCCGCAGCGAGCGGCCGGAAGTTAACCTGGCCGAAGTACATATCCTTCCCCATGTGTTCGGCCGGGCTGGAGGTGGAACGACCCAGTTCGTAGCGGCGCCAGGCTCTCTGACCCTGGCCCGGCTCTGCCGGCGCGACGGGAAGTATTGGCTGGCGGTCGTCCACGGCGAGGCGGTCGCCAAACCCCGCGAGTTCCTGCGCCAAAGCACGTATCCGTGGCCGCACGCCTTCCTGCGCGGCGGGGTCAGCCCCGACGGGTTCGTCGAGGGATTTGGGTCCAATCACCTGCACGCCGCGGCAGGGGATTGGCGCCGCGAGCTAAAAGATTTGTGTGGGTTGTACGAGATCGAATACCGGGATTTCACAGGAGGTGAATGATTAGATGGCCAAGACCAAGATGGAAAAGCACGAGGCGCTCCAGGGTTATCTCTATATCCTACCTTGGGCCGTTGGTTTTCTCGCCTTTACCCTCGGCCCCTTGGTCGCCTCGCTGGTTTTCAGCACCTGGAAATGGGACCTGGTCAGCGAACCGGTCTTCGTCGGGTTGCGCAATTACCAAGTGCTGTTCCAGATGCCCGATTTCTGGCACGCGCTCTGGGTGACCTCCTATTACAGCTTCCTGAGACTACCCTTGGTGCTGGTCGCGGGGCTGCTGCTCGCCATCATGCTGAACCAAAAGCTCAAAGGACTCAGCATTTGGCGCACGATTTTCTATCTGCCGTCGGTCTTGCCCATGGTGGCCGTCTCCATGCTCTTCATTTTCATCTACAATCCGGAAATCGGCATCGTCAATTTCCTGATCGACAAGATCTTCGGCGTAAAAGGCCCCAAGTGGATCTTTGACGAGCAGATGCTCATCCCTTCCCTGGTGCTGATGAGCCTCTGGTGGGTGGGTTCCAATATGCTGGTCTATCTGGCCGGTTTGCAGGGCATCCCCACCGAGCTTTACGAGGCGGCGGAGATCGACGGCGCCGGTGCCTGGGCAAAGTTCCGGCGGGTGACATTACCCATGATCTCGCCGGTCTTGTTCTACAATATCATTACCACTCTCATCAACTCCTTCGAGACCTTTACCCAGGTCTACGTCATGCTCGACAACCGGCCCATGTATAACGGCAACTTTTATATCGTCTACCTGTTCAACAACGCGTTCAGGTTCTACAAAATGGGTTATGCCTCCGCGCTGGCCTGGGTCTTCTTCCTGATCCTGTTCGGGTTGACGTTGCTGACCTTCAAGTCTTCATCGCTCTGGGTCTACTACGAAGGCAACGTGAAGGGGGGAAAAGACAGATGAGCAGCTTGGCCGCAACGGGGGTCAGAATCCCCCTTCTCAAGAGCAAGAAACGGCGCCGGTTCTGGTTTATGTTTCTCGTCTATTTCATCCTTGGGTCGGCCGGCCTCGTCGTCCTCTTCCCCCTTTATTGGGCGGTGACCACCGCCTTGAAAACGGTGCCCGAATCGCTGCGTTTCCCGCCGGTTTGGTGGCCCTCCGTGCTGCACTGGGAGAACTTCCCCAAGGCATTGGCGGATATGAACTTCTGGAACTGTCTGAAGAACACGGTCTGGATCACGTCATGGTGCGTCCTCGGGCAGATGCTCTCGTCAAGCCTTGCCGCATACGGATTCGCGCGTTTCCGTTTCCCCGGCCGCAATGCTTTGTTCCTCGCGACCCTGGGCACGATCATGATCCCGTTTCATGTCCTGATCATTCCCCGCTTCGTGCTCTTCAAGATGTTGGGGATGAACAATACCTTCTGGCCCTTGATCCTGCCCCAACTCTTCGCGGGGCCGTTCAACGTCTTCCTGCTCAGGCAGTTTTTCATGACGATCCCGCTGGAAATGGATGATGCGGCGCGCATGGACGGTTGCGGCTCCTGGGGTATCTTTTGGCGCATCATCATGCCGCTCTCCAAACCGGCGCTTGGCATCATCGCCGTCTTCACCTTCATGCGCGAATGGCGCGATTTTCTGGGTCCCTTGATCTATCTCAGCAGTGAGGTAAAATACACCTTGGCCCTGGGGTTGAACGCGTTCCGCCACCAGTATTTCATCGAATGGAACTGGCTCCTGGCGGCGGCCGTGGTGGTCATGATCCCGCCGGTGCTGGTCTTCTTCATCGCGCAGCGCTATTTTATCCAGGGTATCGTCTTCACCGGCGTCAAGGGTTAGACGGAAGGAACAACGAGGTACGGGGGCGGTTCATATTGTCTTGCGCGTGCGGACGGCCGTCTCCCGTGGCAGGGGGTGAGGCAGACAGAGAGGTCCCGCTCTACCTTGTTTGGGTCCACAAAATATAAGGGAGGTCTTGAGATGGCAAAGAGAATCATGGTCCTGTTCGTGCTCGCGGCCGTGGTCGGCCTGGTGTTTGCCCAGACGCTGACGGCGGCGGAGACGATCACGCTGCGCTGGTACATGCGCTGGGACAAAGTCCGCGTCGACGGCGTGGCAAAGCCCATTATCGAGGAATACCAAAAGACCCACCCCAATATCAAGATCGAACTCGAGAACATCAGCTCCGGCGCCGAGTACTCGACCAAGCTCCTGACCATGGCCGCGGCGGGCGCCATGCCGGACGTACTCTATCCGAATACCTGCGACGAGCAGATCCTGGCGGCGCGCGGCGCGCTCCTCAACCTGAAACAGTTTATGAAGTACGTGGATCTCAGGGCTTATGACCGCAGGATCCTCGACCTCTACAAGTACAAGGGCGATGTGTACGGACTACCCGTCGACCGCGCGGCTTTGGGCGTTTTCTACAATAAGGACATGTTCGACGAGGCCAAGGTGCCCTACCCGACCAAGGAGATGACCTGGGACGAATTCATCGCGATGGCCAAGAAACTCACCAAGGACAAGGACGGAGACGGCCGCATCGACCAGTGGGCTCTCCACCTCGATACGGATATCTATTGGCAGGTCATGCTCTATCATATGACCGGCAAGAACATGTACGACGACATCTATAAACCCACCAAGTTTTTGATGAAGGAGCCCAAGGCCGTCGCCGCCATCCAGTATTACGCCGACATGATCACCAAGCACAAGATCGCCCCCGCGCCGTCGCAGCGCGCCGGCATCAGTGACATGCTCGTCGCGGGCAACGCGGCCATGAATATCATCGGCATGTGGCGGGCGCCGCAGGTCATCGCCAACTGCAAGTTCAGATGGGACGTCTTCCCGCTCCCGCACGGACCCTACAAGGGGAACCGGGCTGACGGCAGTTGCTTTGCCATCGGCAAAAACACCAAGCACCCCAAGGAAGCCTGGGATTTCGTCAAATATCTGGCCGGTCCGAACGCGCCCGGTGTAAAGATGCTGCTCGACATGCAGCAAATGGTGCCGGCGCTCACGGGCTTGAGCGACGACTTCCTGAAGATCCCGCAGGGCGTGCCGCAATACAACAAGAAGGCTTTCCTGTCTTACAGCGACAAGCTGATCAACTGCTATCAGCCGATGAACACAGACTACAACCAGCTCAATAACCTCATCAGGACCGAATTCAACAAGATCTGGGAAGGCCAGGAGACGGCCGCCGAGGCCATGAAGAACCTCGCGCCGAAGGTCGAGTCCATCCTGCTCCAGTCCAGTATCTAACACCTCGGGGGGG
>JBLNCE010000181.1:0-13467 GCA_050260415.1 Bacteroidota bacterium
TGGTGCCGAAGGCGAGATTTGAACTCGCACGCCCTTGCGGACACAGCGCCCTGAACGCTGCGCGTCTGCCAGTTCCACCACTTCGGCACGTACTTTGGGCCGTCCGGTCTTCTTCAGGGCGTGCCCGGACGGAATCGTGTAATTAGTATAGCGCATGCCGGCACGACCGTCAAGGGGATGTGGGGCGATAAGCGCTGTCTTTTCCGGCACGGTTTTCCTGCAGCGGCATCCAGGCGGCCAGCGGCTGCTTGGCAATAACCTGCGCCCGGGGGAGCGTAACGCGGGATGGATACGCGGGGTATCATTCGGCGGCCAAGGCCGTGGATCGCCGCCTTTGCCATTTCCCCCACCCGGGGTTATGATCGTGATGTGCCGGCCGGTCCTTGGCGTGCCATAGAGAGAGCGTCACGGGCCGAAGCACTCGGGCCAGCCTCGCGGCTGGCCCGAGCATGAGGGCTGATCAAACCCCCGCCCTCATGCCTTTCATCTTTGCTAAAACTACGGTAGACAAGCCCGCCTTCGGCCCCACGCCTCTTCACGGCCGCGGCAGCAGCCAGGCATGACAACCGCCGGGGAAGTCGGACGGCCGGGACGGCAGGCGGCGTACAGAGGAAGCCGGCACGAACCCGATCCGGCCGGCGGCAAAAACTTGCAGCAGACGGCCTTGCCCGATCAGTGCCGGGGGTTCGTCGGCGCCGTCGGCCAGGATCGCCAGCGGTTGATCGGCCGGCAGCGGATCGCCGGGAGACATCTCGGCGTGCCTATTGGCCCGCATGCGGGTCGCATGGCGGGTCCGGGCGTAACCTAGCACGAAGAGACCGAGCGCGGGATCCCATCGGAAGACTTCGTGTCCGTTCACCTGTTTGGTCTGGGCGAATTTGCCCGTTTCGGGGAGCCGCCCGTCAGGAGCGGCGGGCGCCCAAGCGAGCGTGTTCCGGAATAGGACGGATAGGCACAAGCCGCCATCCTCTTGCTGCGCACGCCAATCCGCGCTACCCGCCAGCCGGACCCAACCTTGGCCGGGCGGCCGGTCCCAGGCGAGGTTCCAATAGGCCTCGGATTCGATCTCCTTGGACCATACCTTGCGCCAGGATTTGTCCATTACATAGATCGTGCAGTTTTCCCGGCGGCTATAGGCTCCCTCCAGTTGATCGGCCAGGTCGGTCAGGACCAGAGCCGTCCGCGAGAGGCCGGGGAGCGTGAGCGTTGCCAAGGACGTCGGTATGCCAAGTTCGTCCGGTCCCACCTTGACGGCGACGGACCACCCTTTATCCTTTGCCAACAAGAGCGCCAATAAGCCTTCGGTGCGCGATACCGGAACCGCCAGAGCCAGCTCCTGGCCGGGCTCGGCCAGAAAATCAGCCCAGACCAAGAATGGATCGAAGTCAAGATCGGCCGGGATAGTCATGCCGCATGCGCCGGCTACCGCTCTGGCCAGAGCCTGCCGATCGGCTTCCTCATCCCGCCCTTGTTTTAGACGGAGGGACTCCACCGGAGCCAGCGTGAAAAAAGCCTCGCGCGGCCTCTGCACGTAGAAAAGACTGCTCAGAACGGACAAGAGTGCCAGGAAGGCCAGACGACGTAAGCTCATGGAGTCGGCACCTCCGGATATCTAGAGGCAAAAGGCAAGAGGCAATAGGTAAAAGGCAAAAGGCGATAGGCAATACGAGATCGAATTCGGATCTCCATCGCGGCCGGGCGGGTCGGATTCTGCTCTAACTCTATGCCCCGGCCTTAATCGGGATGACGTTTTCGCCAATGACATGGGAAGGGCCACGGGGGGCTTGCTTTGGTGGGAAAACTTAGGTAAGATGGGGTGGGACATGTTCGCTCCGGTGACGGCCGTCACGTTGGTTCTTACCCGCGCAATGAGGAAAGTACACGCGTAGACGGGTGTCAAAAGCACGCTTAACCCAAGCCCGTTTCTCGAGCAACGAACGACCAGCGCCAGCGGCGAGCTGCGCATTATTTCTGTATAGAGGTGTGTTCATGCCGGAGCTTACCGACGGCAACATCATCGCCGTAGACATCTCGGATGAAATGCGTAAATCTTACCTGGACTACGCCATGAGCGTGATCGTGGGCCGGGCTCTGCCGGATGTCAGGGACGGCCTCAAACCGGTGCACCGCCGTATCCTCTATGCCATGCATGAGGCCGGTCTCACACCGGACAAGGGTTTCGTAAAATCGGTCCGCGTGGTCGGCGACGTCATGGCTCACTATCATCCGCACGGGGATGCCGCCCTCTATGACACCCTCGTGCGCATGGCGCAGGAGTTCTCGCTCCGGTATCCGCTCGTGGACGGCCACGGCAACTTCGGCTCCGTAGACGGCGACCCGCCGGCGGCCATGCGTTACACCGAATGCAAGATGACCTCCATCGCCACCTGGCTCCTGGCGGACATCGACAAACAGACGGTCGATTTCATGCCAAACTTTGATAACACCAGCGAGGAGCCTGTCGTCCTGCCGTCCCGCTTTCCGAATTTGCTGGTGAACGGTTCCGAGGGCATCGCGCCCGCTTGGGCGACCAATATCCCCCCACATAACCTGGGCGAAGTCATCGATGGAGCGGTCCTGCTCATCGATCAGCCCGACGTGGAAGACGATCGGCTTTTCCGGCTGGTCAAAGGGCCCGACTTTCCGACCGCCGGCTTGATCGTCGGCCGCAAAGGCATCTTGGACGCCTACCGTACGGGCCGCGGCTCCATCATCATGCGCGCGCGTGTGGAGATCGAGCCCATCGCCAACGGCAAGCATCGCTTGATCGTCAAGGAAATCCCCTACCAGGTCAATAAAGCCCGGCTGATCGAACGGATTGCCGATCTGTCGCGCGAGAAGACCATCGACGGGATTACGCTCCTGCGGGACGAGTCCGACCGCGAGGGCATGCGGATCGTCATCGAGACCCGCCGCGACATCAACCCGAACGTCCTCCTGAACCAGTTGTACAAGCACACGCAGATGCAGGAAACGTTCGGCGTCACCATGCTGGTAATCGTGGACAACTCGCCCCGCCTGATCGGCCTGCGCGAGGCGCTCACCCACTATCTGGACCACCAGAAGCAGATCGTCATTCGCCGCACCCGTTTTGAACTCAAGAAAGCCGAAGATCGGGCCCATATCCTCGAGGGTCTGCGTATCGCCATCGACAACATCCACGAGATCGTCAACATCATCGAGACTTCGGCCACCAGCGAAGAGGCCCGGGACCGGCTCATGGAGCGGTTCGGCCTCTCGGAAAAACAGACGCAGGCCATCCTGGACATGACGCTCCGGCGCCTGGTAGGCCTCGAGCGCGACAAGATTGAGGCGGAGTACAAGGAACTCGTGGCGAAGATCGCCTATCTGAAAGAGCTCCTGGCGGATGAACGCAAGATCATGGGGGTCGTCAAGGATGAACTCCTGACAATCAAGGCCAAGTACGCGGACGCGAGACGCACGGAGATCCTTGCCGACGGTGAGACCGAGTTCAACCTCGAGGATCTCATTCCTCAGGAAGATATGGTGGTCACCATCACCCACCTCGGCTACATCAAGAGGCAACCGGTGAGCACCTACCGCAGCCAACGGCGGGGAGGGCGTGGGATCGCCGGCATGGCCACCAAGGAAGAGGATTTCGTCGAGCATCTGCACGTGACGCAGACGCACGATCACATCCTTTTCTTTACCAATCAGGGGCGGGTGTACCGCCTCCGGACGCATGAGATCCCCGAAGCCGGGCGGCAGGCCAGAGGCACCGCGATGGTCAATCTGATCCAGGTGGAACCGGGTGAGCGGGTAACCGCCGTCATCCCGGTCAAGGCCTTTACCGAAGGCGCCTATCTCCTCTTCGCCACCGCGCGCGGCGTGGTGAAGAAGACGTCCCTGGCCGAGTATGACACCAACCGCAAAGGCGGCATCATCGCCATCACGCTTGATGCCGGGGATGAATTGATCGGCGCCCGCCTGACCGACGGGCAGCAGGAGATGGTCCTGGTCACCCAGTACGGGCAGGCGATCAGGTTCCCCGAGGACCAGGTCAGGTCGGTCGGGCGTGCGTCAAGAGGGGTCAAAGGGATTGACCTGGCGCCGGGCGACCAGGTGGTCGGCATGGAGGTCGCCAAATCCGGCGCGGAACTGCTCGTCATCACCGAACACGGCTTCGGCAAGCGGACCCCGCTCGAGGAATACCGTACGCAGGCCAGGGGCGGCAAAGGGATCAAGACGCTCAAGATTACCAAGAAAAACGGCTCCATCGCCGGCACGCGCGTGGTGACGGCGGACAATGGTCTGATGGTGGTAACGGCGGAAGGCATCATCATCCGGACCAAGGTAAAAGACATCTCCAGCATGGGCCGCGACACGCAGGGGGTTCGGATTATCCGGCTGGACGAGAACGATCGGGTGGTGGCCCTGGCACGGGTGGTCGGCAAGGAAGAGGACGACGAGGAGTGAGAAACGGGCGGGCCGCGAGGCCCGCCTTGGTTTTTGGCGGTAGACCGTCGAACAAGTCAATGGCCGATCTCAACCAGGCGTTGGCGGCCATAAGGCCAGCGGGGAATAGGCCAAGATTTTCGCCAAGTGGTTCGGCGGCTGCACGCCGCGGTCATCCACGGTGCAGGAAAGGAGGAACCTTACGGCGAATAGAAAAGGCTGGGATCGTTGTAACGCGACTGGATGGAAGTGTATGCACCATGATCAGGCTACTGCATACCGCCGACCTGCACCTGGACTGGGCGTTCCCGTCTTATCCCGCCAACCGCCGCGCTTTGCGCCGGCGCGAGATCATAGGGGTCTTCTATCAGCTGATTTCCCTGGCGATCGAGCACAATGTACAGGCCGTGCTCATCGCCGGGGATTTGTTTGAATCGGAACTCCCTTCCCAGGAGGTACGGTCGGCGGTAACGGCGGGCTTCACCAGGCTTGCGGACCACGGCGTGCCGGTTTTCCTGGCCCCCGGCCATGTCGAGGCGCATACCGGGGTCTACGATCGGCTCGATCTCCCCGGCAATGTCTGCCTGGTGGGCGGCGATGAGCCCAATGCCAGCCATCTCCTGCCCATGTTGACGGTCTATGGGTTTCCCACCGGGTTCGATCGCGACTTCCGTCCCTTGCAGGGCTTTGAGCCGCTCGATCGTCCGGGCATCCATCTGGGCATCCTCCACGGCACCTACCAAGGGCTCCCCAACAAGCCTGAAGAGGACAACTGGCTGCCCATCTGGCCCGAGGACGCGGCGCGCTCCAAACTGGATTATCTCGCCCTCGGCCACTATCACGAACATTTCACCGCCATCCACGGCGAGACGCATCTGGCTTATCCCGGCACCCCCGCGCGTCTCGGTTTCGGGCAGGCACAAGAACGATGCGCCTTGCTGGTGAGCTTCGGAGAGGGCGCGCCCGCCATCGAACGGCTGCCCCTGCGAGACCGTCCCTACCTCGAGTTTGACTTCGATCTCTCGGTGGTATCCATCGAGGAGGTTCTGGATGAACTCGATCGGCGGCAAGATCCCGAGGCCTGCGTCCGTGTCATTCTCCACGGCGCGATCCTTGACGGCCTGGACTTCTTCGCCGAACGCGTTCTGGCGCGTCATACGGGGTCGTTTTTTTACCTGGAGGCGGCCGACAGGACGGAGATCGCCCTGCCCGCCAGCGGCGATACCATTCAGGATGCATTCATCCGGCGCTGTCAGAATTCACTGCGGGAGAAAGACCTCTCCACCGCCGACCGGGCCGCCCTGGAATATGCCCTCCGGGCCGGTTTGATTGCGTTGAGGGGAGGCAGGCTCTGAGATGAGAATCTTGGAGGTCCGCCTCAGCGGGTTTGGGCGATTCTCGGACTTGACGCTCACGTTTCCTTCCAGTTTTACACTGCTGGTAGGACCCAACGAGGCCGGCAAGTCTACCGTCGTCGACGCCATAACAGGCGTACTATTCGGCTTCCGGCGCGGCCAAAAGAACCTCCGCGAGCGTTACCAGCCCGCGCAGGGGCGCCAATACTCCGCCTCATTGGTCATGGCCGACGAGGACGGTACCCGGTATTTAGTCGGCCGCGACTTCAACCACGACCGGCTGGAAGTCTTTCGCGGTCAAGGCGTGCGCCTGGAAACGCTGGGGGAGGGTGAACTGGAAGCCGTTCTCCAAAACATCCTCGGCATACACACCGTTCAGCTCTTCGAAAGCATCTTGCTCCTCCGCCAACCGGAGATGAACCTGGTCGTCCGTGACCGCGGCGCCGCCAGCCGGCTATCGGAGGCGCTGGGGCGGAAGATATCCGGGGGAGATGAAAACACCACCGCCAACGAGGCCTTGAAAGCCATCAAGGAAAAACTTGCCGACCTGGAGACGGCCGTGGGCGCGGGCTCATTGAGCGAACTAGCGGCTGAAGTGGCGGAAAAGGAGAGCGAACTCGCCCTTTTTGACCAGGGCTGCGCGCAGTATGCCGCCCTCGTTGAGGAAAGGGACCGGCTTCGCGCGGGCCTGGCCGCTTTGCAGGCCGAGCAAAAGGAGATCGAGGGCAGGGTAGCCGGCGCCATGGCGGCCAAGACGAGCAGCGAGACTAGGAAGAAACTGATCGACGAACTAACCGAGGTGCGTACCCGCCTGGCCGAGGCTGGCACGGCAGAAGGCGGCGCGAACGCCGGCGAGGCCGGTGCCTTGCCCATCGAGCCGTCGCTCGTGGCCCGCGCCGAGGAATTGGCCGATCAGATCGCGGCCCTGGATGTTGAACAGCGTTTTGAAGAGGAAGAGGATCGCCAGTGCCGCACCGAGGTCGAACTACTCAGGCAAGAGATCGCCATGACAAAGGCCAAGCTGGACTTGCTCGACCAAACGCTGCTGAGTCCAGAGGTACAGAACCGTCTCTCGGCGTTGATGCCGGTGGTGAACGAAAACTCGGCGCGCCTCGGCGCGCTCTTCCAGCAAGTGGACCGATTCCTGGAAGCGCTTCGCCGTTTGACGACGGTCCGCGGTATCGCTTTTGTCCTCTCCTTTTTCAGCGGGATGGCCGCCCTCGGGGCGGCGGAGTTCCTGCCACCCCCGCGCGCCTGGCTGATAACCGGCGCGGCCGGCGCGGCGGTTCTCCTCACCGGTATCTTGGTCGTCTGGTCCGCCCGGCTCAAGGCCGCGGCGAGGAAGCTGAGCGCCGAGATCGACCGGCGTGAAGCCGGACTCAAGGAGAAGAAGGCCGAGATCGATCAGATCCTACAGGGCAAGACGCCAAGCCAGTTTCAAGCGGAGTTGGAAGCGAGCAAGGTATACCAGAAGGATCTATGGGATTTGGAACAGCTCCTGGCGCAAAAGCAGGCCAAGGCGCAAGAGAAGCAGGGATCGGTCCGCCCCGGAGGCAATCTGATGGATATGCGCCGCGAACTGGCGGACATTCTCGCCGCCGCCGGCTGCCGCGATGTGGCCGAACTGCGCACAAGAGCGGCCTTGAGCGTGCACGGGGTGACGGAAGAGATCCGGCCCTCACCCGCGGGCGAGGGGCCCTCTCGCGAGGAGCTAAGCCGGCGCCAAGGAGAAATCGAGGAAGAACTGGCCATGCTTGCCCCGGATCCCACGGAGGCCGATCCAGGCGGTTTGGATTTGCTGGTGGAGCGCCAGGAAAAGCTCGCCGGCCAGATTGACGCGGCCCGCATGCGCCTGGCCGAGCTCGGCGCCGAGATCCGTAACTACCAGGATTTTGTACTGGTTAAAGACCGGTTCGAGGTCCAGGAGAACCTTGCCTCAGCCAAGGCACGCCTCGCGCGGATGCAGATCAAACGTCAAGGTTTGGCCATGGCGGCCAAACGCCTGGAGGAAGCCATCTTTGAAACACGGGCGCAGTTGGGTCCCGAACTCCAAGAGCAGGCCGGAGAGATCCTGGCCGAGATTACCGGCGGCCGCTACCGGGAAGTTCGTTTCGACCTAAGCCCGGGAAACCTCGACCTAAGCTTGCGCTCACCGGAGACCGGCGCGCTGGTTGACCCGGCATCGCTCTCCGCCGGGACCGCGGATCAGTATTACCTAGCCCTCCGTTTGGCGCTGGCGCTCCGGCTGACGCACGGGCGGAGCTTCCCGCTCATTCTGGATGATCCATTCATCAGTTTCGACCGTGAACGGCTGCGCGGAGCCGCGAAAGTCCTGGCCAGACTGGCGCGCGTACATCAGGTTATTTGGTTGACCAAGGATCCCGGCTTGGCGGCGCTGATCGGGGAAGCGACCGGTCTGGAACCAAGTGTCGAGGAATTACCGTCCGGATATGGGGAACTGGGGTCAGCCGGCGAGCCCGGGGTAGCGCCAGCCTCGTGACCCAGTCCCGGGAAAGACTGCTTGTCTTTATGAAGCGTTTATGGTATAATTATTGAAACTCTATACGACGCAAAGACAGTGAAGAGGAAAAGTAACCGGTGGATACCGCGCAGAGAGTCCCCGGGACGAGGCGACGATGGTTCCTCGTCCGTGGTGCGATGGGGACCGGTCGAGACCGTGTGAAGTTCGCCTCCGAGTCGCCGGTGGAAAGGGCGTAGCCGCCCGAGTAGGCGCGGCCGGATTCTTCCTCCGTTATCATGGGAAGGCGCCCTGGAACCCGGTTGAGGGTCCGCGGCGGTTGAGAGGACCGGCAAAAACGGTCAATCGGAGTGGTACCGCGTTAGGAAAGCCTTTCGTCTCCCAAAGGGACGGGGGCTTTTTCGTTTTCCCACGTTACGAGACAAGAATAAGAAGGAGGCGGGAAATTGATCTGGAATCCTGAATATGAAACGATGCCGAGAAGGATGTTGGAAGACCTTCAGTTGTCGCGGCTCCGCCGCATGCTGGCTCGCATTGGCGAGCGGGTGCCTTTTTACCGGGATCGCCTGCGTGGTCTCGGCCGGCAGTGGGAAGCCATTGGTAGCCTGCAGGAATTGGCGGCCCTGCCTTTTACCACCAAACAGGACCTGCGGGACAACTACCCCTTTGGGCTATTCGCGGCCCCCATGGACGAGGTGGTGCGTATTCACGCCTCCTCGGGCACGACCGGCAAGATGACCGTCGTGGGATACACCAAGAACGACGTGGCCATCTGGGCCGAACTCATGGCGCGGACCTTAACTTGCGCGGGCGCGACGGCCAAGGACATAATTCAAGTCGCCTACGGGTACGGGCTCTTTACCGGGGGCTTGGGCGCCCACTATGGCGCGGAGAGGATCGGCGCCACCGTGGTGCCCATCTCGGGGGGGAATACCAAACGCCAGATCGCGATTATGCGGGATTTCGGCACGACCATCCTGGCCTGCACACCCTCATACGCGCTGTACATGGCGGAAGCCGCGGCCGAAGAAGGTGTTGACCTGCGCGATCTAAAGCTGCGTGCTGGTGTCTTTGGCGCGGAACCTTGGTCCGACGGCATGCGCCAAGAGATCGAGTCCAAGCTGGGGCTCATGGCGATCGATATTTACGGGCTGTCCGAGATCATCGGCCCCGGCGTGGCAAGCGAATGCGAATGCCAGCATGGGCTGCACGTCAACGAGGACCATTTCATCGTGGAGATTATCGACCCCGCGACGGGCAGAGTCCTTCCGTACGGCGAGAAAGGCGAGATCGTATTCACGACGGTCACCAAGGAAGCCTTTCCCTTACTACGCTACCGGACCCGCGATATCGGCATCCTCTATCCGGACCCCTGTCCTTGCGGGCGCACGCTCGTCCGGATGTCAAGGATCCTTGGCCGCACGGATGACATGCTCATCATCCGCGGCGTCAACGTCTTTCCTTCCCAGATCGAGGGGGTGCTGCTGGCTTTCGGAGAAACCGAACCGCACTATCAGATCATCGTGGACCGCGAGCATAACCTCGATGATTTGGAGGTCTGGGTGGAGGTATCGGAACGTTCCTTTTCCGACGAGGTCAGGCGGCTGGAGGAATTGGGGCACAAGATACAGGCCGAGATCGAGAGCGTGCTGGGGGTCAGCGTCCGGGTCAAACTGGTCGAACCGAAGACCATCCCCCGCAGCGAAGGCAAGGCCAAGCGGGTCATCGACCGCCGGGATGTCTACGGGGACAAGCAATAGTCACGCGTCACCAACAAGGCAGATCTTTTCCGGTAACAGTTGAGCGTGTCGGTCCTTCCACCGACGTTAGGACAACGATGGGCTATCGATTGGTTTGCCGGGATTGACGTTAGACTTTCGACTTTTGACTGGTGACTGGCGACTCGCGATGACGATTTTATTGGAGGTGTACCGATGAAAGTCAAGCAGATCTCCGTCTTCCTCGAGAACAAATCGGGCCGCCTGGCCAAGGTCTCCCGTACCCTGGGCGACCGCGAGATAAACATCCGCGCCCTTTCGATCGCTGACACGACGGACTTTGGCATCCTGCGTCTGATCGTGAGCGATCCCGACCAGGCTTTGACCGCGCTCAAGAGTGAAGGCTTTACGGTGAGCGCCACCGAGGTTATCGCGGTGCAGGTCCAGGACCGCCCGGGCGGACTCGCGGACATCCTGGGAATCCTCGAGAGCGCCGGCATCAACATCGAGTACATGTACGCATTCGTGGGAAAGGCTCTGGACGACGCGGTCGTAGTCTTCCGCGTGGAAGAGATCGACCGGGCGATCGGGCTCCTGGGGGAAAAGGGAGTCACGCTCCTGCGTGGCGACCAAGTTTACCGCTTCTAGAAGCCTGCTTCAAACCAGGTCTTGAAGGACCCGGAGAATACTCGCCCAGGTCAAGAAATGGGGGTAATGAATGGCGAGAATCGTTGCCGATGTGAGCAGAACCTTTGATGAGTACCTGTTGTTGCCGAACCTGACGACCAGGGATTGCACGCCGGAAAGCATCGACCTGCGGGCGCCCATCGCCAGGTTCAAACGGGGGGAGAAGCCGTCCCTCACGGTGAACCTGCCGTTTGCCTCGGCAATCATGCAGGCGGTCTCGGACCATAACATGGCGATCGCCTTGGCGAGGTGCGGTGGGATTTCCTTTATCTACGGCTCGCAACCCATCGAGGAACAGGCGGAGATGGTCAAGAAAGTCAAGAGTTACAAGGCGGGCTTCGTGCAGAGCGATTCCAACCTGAAACCCAGCCACACCCTGAGGGATGTCGTCACATTGACCGGCAGGACCGGCCATTCCACCATCGCCGTCACCGAGGACGGCACCCCCACGGGCATCTTGGTCGGCATCGTTACCAGCAGAGATTACCGGCCGGGTAAGACACCCCCCGACGCCAGGGTCGAAGAGTTCATGACCCCTTTTGCCAATCTCATCTGCGGCCGGGAGGGGATCACCCTCAGTGAGGCCAACGACCTGATCTGGAAACACAAGCTGAATACCCTGCCCATCATCGACGAATGCCGGCGCTTGAAGTACTTGGTCTTCCGCAAGGACTACATGGCGCATAAAGAGAACCCCCTCGAACTGCTGGACGAACACAAACGTCTGGTCGTGGGGGCGGGAATCAATACCAGGGACTATCGGGAAAGGATACCGGCCCTGGTGGAGGCGGGCGTCGACGCGTTGTGCGTGGATTCCTCGGATGGATTCACGGAATGGCAGGGAGACACCATCAAGTATGTCAAAGACGTATACGGCGACCGGGTGATTATCGGCGGCGGCAATGTGGTCGAGGAGGAGGGCTTCCGTTACCTGGTGGAGGCCGGCGCCGATTTCATCAAAGTCGGTATCGGCGGCGGCGCGATCTGCATCACCAGGGAGCAAAAGGGTATCGGACGGGGCCAGGCCACGGCCGTTTTGGAGGTAGCCGCCGCGCGGGACGCGTTTCTCAAGGAGACCGGCGTTTACGTTCCCTTGTGCTCGGATGGGGCGATCGTGCATGACTACCATATCACCTTAGCTCTGGCCATGGGCGCCGATTTCGTTATGATGGGAAGATATTTTGCCCGGTTTGACGAGAGCCCGGGGAGGAAGATCAAACGCGGCGCCGGCTTCGTCAAGGAATTCTGGGGTGAGGGCTCCAATAGGGCCCGGAATTGGCAGCGATATGACCTTGGCGATCGTGAGGAGCTAAAGTTCGAGGAAGGCGTGGATTCGTACGTGCCGTATGCGGGCAGCCTGCGGGATAACCTGGAGCTTACCGTGGCCAAGATTAAAGCCACCATGTGCAACTGCGGCGCAAGGGATCTCCGGGAGCTGCGCGAGCAGAGCCGTTTGACCCTGGTCTCGCAGACGAGCATCCGGGAGGGCGGCGCGCACGATGTGATTCTGAAGAACGAGGAGATCGATCCGAAGTAAGTCCCAGAGACCGTCACGGAGGTTTTCCATGAAAATCATCCTTGCTCCCGATTCCTTCAAGGGCTGCTTGACGGCGAGGGAAGCCGCGGAGGCCATGGCCGCGGGAGTCCGGCGCGTCCTTGGCGGCGCCGAGACCATCCTGGTACCCATGGCCGACGGCGGCGAAGGCACCGCGCAGTCCCTCCTCGATGCCACCGGTGGTATCAGGCACGAGGTCACGGTCGAAGGACCCCTTGGCCAATCGACGCGGGCCTTCTTTGGCATGCTCGGTGATGGGCGTACGGCGGTCCTGGAGATGGCCGCGGCTTCCGGTCTTCCGCTCGTGCCTGAGCCTCAAAGAAACCCCCGTCTGACCTCGACTTACGGCACAGGGCAGTTGATCGCCGCCGCCCTCGAGGCCGGGGCCCGCCGGATCCTGATCGGGATCGGCGGGAGCGCCACCAACGACGGGGGTGCGGGCATGGCCCAGGCGCTCGGCTACCGACTGCTCGACGCGGCGGGCGCCGATCTGCCGCGTGGAGGCGCGGCCCTGATTCGTCTGGCCCGGATCGACGGCAGCGGGGTTGACCGGAGGATCAAAGAAACGGAGTTCATCGTGGCCTGTGACGTCACCAATCCCCTGCTCGGCCCGGACGGCGCCAGCGCGGTCTATGGACCGCAAAAGGGTGCGACGCCGGACGCAGTGGCGGAACTGGACGCGGCCCTGGCGCAATTGGCCCGGGTCATCGAGGCGTCTTTCGGCCTGTCCGTCGCGGAGATACCGGGCGCTGGCGCGGCCGGCGGGTTGGGCGCCGGCCTCGTCGCCTTTTGCGGCGCCAAGTTGACGCGAGGCGTGGCCATGGTGATCGAAGCGACGGGCCTGCGCGGGCTGCTGGCCCAGGCCGACTTGGTCATAACGGGCGAGGGGCGGCTCGACGGGCAGACGGTCCAGGGCAAGACGCCGCACGGTGTGGCCATGGCGGCCAAGGAATTCGGCCTGCCGGTGCTGGCGGTGGCGGGAGGACTGGGTCCAGGCTACCATACGATCTTTGAAGCCGGTATCGACGCGGCCACGAGCATCGTGCCCGGACCCATGACTCTGGATGAAGCCCTTGCCCGGGCGCCGGAGCTGATTGCCGATGCGACGGAGAGGATTCTGCGGGCGTATATGGCCGCGATCTGCCAGAACACGACGCCCGCGAAGTGCAGCCGATAGGCGAGGTAGTTGAAGCCCAGCTTTATGGCGTCGGCAAGCAAGCCGGCCAGCGCGCCGGCGAGGAGTCTATCGCGCATCGA
>JBLNCE010000182.1:0-3678 GCA_050260415.1 Bacteroidota bacterium
TTATGGATCGACCCAGCCCCCGCACGGAGGCGGGGCCTTAAGAATTCCGCTTTTGAACCCAGCCAGGGCCTTTAGCCCCTGGCGGAGATTAGCGCCACCGGACTTGTGGGTAATGCTTAGCTAGGCTTAGAAAGGGGGACGAAGGGCGAGTTTGATGCTATTTTCCAACCAGAACCGACCATGACGCCGCTTTCATCTTATTTGAGGGAGGATGCCGGGGATGAGTCCGCGCTTTTTGTCCCCGTCCGGCCTCTGCTCTCCCTGGCCGACGGCGCGCTGATCGCATAGAGGCTGATCGTGATGATGGCCATGCCCGCCAGTTGCGTCCGCGCCACCTTTTCCCCCAGCACGAAATAACCGCAGACCACGGTCACGACGGGGACTAGATTGAGAAACGCCGAGGAGACCGTGGCTCCCAGTCTCTTGACGGCATAGACGTAGAAGATGTAACCCAGGGCGGAACAGCAGACACCGAGATAGATCAGATGCGCGAGGGGCACCGCGGACAGCATCCGCCAGTGCCCAAGTTCGGGGAGGATGAACGGGACGAAGAGGAAGATGCTGAAAAAGGTCTGAAAGAACGTCAGCAACAGGCTGGAATACTTGCCGGTCAGTTTCTTGTTGATGATGGTATATCCGACCCAGCAGGCCATGGCCCCCACCACCAGCATGTTACCGCGGAAATGCGCGGAGGAAAAGTCCAGCCGCCCGCCGCCGGCGATGACGAGGTAGACGCCCACGATGGATGCTGCCAGACAGAGAACCAACCTGGCGGTAATCTTGAGCTTGAAGAAGAGCGCCTCGGTGAACAGGGTGAAGATCGGGACGGCCGCGACGATCATGGAGGCGTTGGAGGCCGTGGTGTAACGGATGCCGTTGTTCTCGAAGACGAAATAGAGCACGATGCCGAAGAAGCCCGAGGCGGCCACCAGGCCCACATCCCGCCAGGTAACGCCCTTCAATTGCGTGAAACGCCCGCGTACCAGGCTGGACATGACCCATATCAGAAGCGTGGCGACGGAGATGACCTGCCGAAAAAAGGCGATGCTCGCCGGCGCGGCCTCGGCCAGAATGATCTTGGTGCTGATAAAGGAGAAGCCCCAGAAAAGGACGGCTAGCACGATGAACAGTAACGAGAGATAGTATTCGGTATGGCTTGTCTGGTCGGATCTCATGGACTCACCCCGTCACGGTGCGTTGTGATGCGGCCGGCTTTCAAAAAACGGCAGCCGGGATAACCAATATTATAGCAGTATCACGAGCGTTACTCCACTTTATTCTCGCGGACGTCGAAGCCGGCGATGGCATGGGGGTGGAAACAAGGCAATCCGCGGCCGGAGAGCGGGCACAATAGGCGGCGGAGGGATTAACCCATGTCGAATCGCCTCAGGATGGCTCCTCGCATCGCCCTCCCGGCGGTCCTGATTGTTCTCGCCGGCTGCGTCCGTTTATGGGGCGGCGGGAGCGCCGGTTCCGCCCGGCCCAACAAGGTGGCGCGCCCGCGGGTCTCCGCGCAACTCCTCGCCGTCTTTCCCCAACGTGTCGGGACCGTGTGGCGGTATGACGGGTACGCCGAGTACGGTCACGAGATGCAACTGCGCGCCGTCAGGCGGAGCGCCGGCAAGGTCGTGCACGAGATCACCGGAGCGGTTGCGGATGTTTCCAGCGGAGAGTCCACCCGCGACTTCCGGTTCGCGCTGCAATACGTCTTCCACCCCGATGAAGTAAGGGAACGCATCCTGCGCGCGGACACGCCGTTTCCCCATCGCCTCGGCGACCTGGTTCTGCTCCGGCTGCCCCTAAAGCAGGGATCGTCCTGGCGGCAGACCGTCCGCGCGGGAGGCCGCGCCAAGTCCGTGCAGGCGGTGATCTTGGCCGCGGGTGAAAGGGACGGCGCCCGGGAATACACGGTGCGCTACCGCACGCCCATGGCGGGGAAGCCGGGCGGCGTATACGAGGAGATCCGCGTCTTCCGCGCGGGCGTTGGGGTGGTATGGTTTGAAAACACCTTCGGCTCCTCGCCGGAGGAGAGGTTCAATTATGCGTTATTCGCGATGGAGCGCCGTTGACATCATGGGGGGCGTCTTCGGGCTTTAACCTGGCCAGGTTTTCGCGGCGAAACTTGGCCACCTTCGGCGCGATGACCGCGCGGCAGTAAGCTTCGTCGGGATGGCGCGCGTAGTAATCGCGGTGGTATTCCTCGGCGGGATAGAAGACCGTATACGGCTTGATCTCCGTCACGATGGGCGCCGGCCAGAGGCCCTCCCGGTCGAGGCCGGCCACGACCCTCTCCGCCTCGTCCTTTTGCGCGGTGGTGTGATAGAACACGGCCGAGCGGTATTGCGTGCCCACATCAGCACCCTGGCGGTTGCGCGTGGTCGGGTCATGCGCGGTGAAGAAGACCCGCAGAAGGTCACGGAAGGAGATGAGCCGCGGATCGAAGGTGATCTGCACCGCCTCGGCATGACCGGTGCGTCCGGTACAGACCTGCTCGTAAGTGGGAGCGGCCGTGCCGCCGCCGGTATAGCCGGATTCCACCCGCGCCACCCCGCGTAGGTCTTTGAAGACGGCCTCCAGACACCAGAAGCAGCCCCCGGCCAGGGTGGCGGTTTCCATGCCCTCATGCTGGTTCATGCTACGGCCTCGCTTCGCTCGAGATGAGAGGTACGGGTGCCGTGACGGCTACCCGTATTATGCCCGAAGCCGCGCCTTTCAGTTACGCCAGGCGCTCTCCCTCCCCGCCTTCCCGATCGCCGCCAGGAGGTAAGGCTCCGTCCCATCGATCCGGCTGATAAGTAAACTTTCAGATTAAGATATCCACCCAGCGGCTTTTTGAGATAAAATTAGGGAGGAATGTGAAGCCGGTCCGCGGGTGTCGATCGTGAAAGGAGATCATCATGGCCGGGATAGGAGCCCTCATCGATACAAAACTCCACCCGCCGTGTACGCGCCCGCAACTGGTGGCGCGCCTGCGTTTGGCCGGCCTGCTCGACAGGGGGATGCGGCCCGGGTGCCGCCTGATCCTGATCTCCGCCCCGGCGGGCTACGGCAAGAGCACTTTGGCCGCCACCTGGCTGGCGGGCCTGCATGCCGAGCACGCGTGGCTCTCTCTGGAGGAATCCGAGAACGAACCCGTGCGATTCCTGGCTTATCTGGGCGCCGCGCTTACGGAGGCCGCTCCCGAATTCAGCGCGTATATCGGCTCCCTGGCCGGCGCGCCCCAACTGCCCGCGGCGGAAACCGTGGCCGCCGAACTCTTGAACGCGATGGTGCCTACCCCAACCCCATTTATCCTGGCCCTCGACGATTATCACGCCGTTACCAGTGCCTATGTCCACGACCTGATGCGTGCCCTCCTCCCGCACCTGCCGCCGCATTTCCGCCTGGTCCTCATCACGCGGGCGGATCCGCCTTTTCCCCTCAACCGCCTGCGGGCGCGTGGCGAGATGATGGAGGTGCGGCTGGAGGATCTCTGTTTTACCGGGGATGAGGCCAAGGAGTTCTTGCAGGACATGGGTCTGGCCCTGCGCGACGAGGCGGTGGCCATCTGTACCGCCCGCACCGAGGGCTGGGCCGCCGGGCTGCAGTTGGCCGCCCTGAGCCTGCAGGGACGGAATCCGCGGGAGACCGAGGAATTCCTGGCCGCTTTCGGCGGCAGCCACCGGTACATCATCGACT
>JBLNCE010000183.1:0-28529 GCA_050260415.1 Bacteroidota bacterium
TGTGGATTCGACATATCCATTTACGTTACTCCGCCGGTAGCGGCAACATGACTAACGTAGTTTAACTGTTGCAGCGAAAACCATTATTTGTAATCAACAAGGGTGCGAAATGTGAGGTATAGCGTCCAAAGACTATCTTCGGTCCATCTATTTGCAGCGAAAAATCCTAGATGTTTACTGGATAATTTTCGTAATGACGATATCGTCTCCTCTGATGATGAATTGTTTTTTAAACTCTGGTAAATTGTATCACCGATACTGAAAATAACTAATTGGCATTCGCCGTATTTCCTTTCATCATCTTTTCGATAATAGCCGAGTGAATACCAACGTGAAAATTCACCACCATGTAATTCGCAATTATTGATCACTTCTCCAAGTAATTGCCCTAAGAATCCTTCGCCTTCTCTGCTAAGATGAAAACCCTGTGTCTTAAGACATTCATTAATATAATGAATTATTCTCGTTGCAGCTAATCCCGAACTGCGCGATCTATAATCCCCACTAATCAAGTCAAGCTTTCTAACAGCGCTATTAGGCTCAGAACCAATGCCAATATGTTTTAAAATTCCATTAATTTCTAGAAAATCTCTCAATTTCTTATCTGATGGATAAATGCCCCTTAAATTTAAAGGCTGATGTTGCTTTTCACGTGCTTTCAATATCTCCATTAAGACAACATCCATTACAGTTGATGCTGCAATTTCGATTTCTTGACAATGCTCATGATTGAAAACCAGTTCATTAACGTACTTGTTAGTCCCATAAAACAATAATTTTTGGATAGTATTTATTGTATTATCGGGATTATCCGAAAATGAGAATAAAATAGGTATATCAATTACCACACTGCCTTGTCTATTTGGAAATGATCGATAAAAATCTCGTGTCTTTAGCAAATATAAAAGTCTACTTTCATAAAACAATCGGATATTTGCAAAACCATGGTTGCATCTTGCGGATTTTTTCCTCCTGCTGTATCTTTGCGCTCTTCGTTCAATAGCTCGATAGTGTATCAGTGCTTTCAGGCGTTTTAACTCTGAGGATCTTGTTTCCGAATAGCCTCTCATTCACCACTCTCCAAATAGGTACAAATTTAAGATTTCCAATCAACTATTCATTTATTCTTCATCTTGCCAAATTCCTCCTATACAAGATATGTGGGTTGATACCGTCAATCTTATCAAACAACACCATGAACTGGCACTCGTCTGAGTCGACCCAAGTTCACCCCAACATCGCCCTAACCCTCTCCCCGCCCTTCCCCAGCGCCTCGTCGATCTTCCCGGCATCCTTCCCCCCGGCCCTGGCCACATCGGGTCTTCCTCCACCGCTCCCCCCGGCCACGGCCGCGACTTCTTTGATCAGATCCCCCGCCTTGATCTTCCCGGTCAGGTCCTTGGTCACCGCCACCACGAAGATCGGCTTCTCCTCGGTCGCGGCGCCCAGGATCGCCACGCCGGATCCCATCTTGTCTCTCAAGCGATCCGCCGCTTCCAAAAGCAATTCCATGGAGAACCCGTCCAGCCGGCCCACGACGTACTTGCCGCCGGGGAGGCTCTGGATCTTCAGCTCGTCCACCTTGCCGCCGGCCGCTTCCTTCTCCGCCTTGGCCACGGACTTTTTCAGGCTCTCCAGCTCCTCCGCCATGGCGGCCACCCGGGCGGCGATGCCGTCCCGCTCGACCTTGAGCGTCTCGGCGACGGTGCCGACCAGGAAGCGTTCGGACTCGGCCAGTTCGAGGGCGGCGTCGCCGGTGACGGCCTCGATGCGGCGGACGCCCGTGGCCACGCTGCTTTCGGAAAGGATGCGGAAGTAGCGGACCTGGGCGGTGTTTTTCAGATGCGTGCCGCCGCAAAGCTCTTTGCTCACGTCGGCGATCTTCACCACGCGGACTTTATCTCCGTATTTCTCGCCGAAGAGCGCCGTGGCGCCGCCGGCGACCGCCTCGGCGTAGGCCATCTCGCGGATCTCCAGATCGTAGGCGGCGCCGACCCAGGCGTTGACGAGTTTCTCGACCTTGCCGATCTGCGCGGGCGTCACTTTTTCAAAGTGCGTAAAGTCAAAGCGTAAACGTTCCGGCGTGACCAGCGAGCCGGACTGGTTGACGTGCCCGCCCAGGACCTGGCGCAGCGCGGCCTGGAGCAGGTGCGTGGCGGTGTGGTTGGCCGCGGTGCGCTGCCTGCGCACGCGATCCACGCTGAGCGTCCACTCGTTCCCGGCCGGTAGCTCGCTTTCCTTGGCCACGATATGCACGACCCGGTCGCCGGCTTTGCGCGTGTCCTTGACGGTCATGATCTTCCCGTCGACCGCGACCGTGCCGGTGTCGCCGACCTGGCCGCCGGACTCGGCGTAAAAGGGCGTGCGCGCGAAGACCAGGTGGTACTCGTCCTCGGTCTCGCCCACCCGGACCAGGGGGGCCGTCTCCGTCAGGCTGCCATAGCCGGTAAACTCGGTGCGATCGTTGGCCGCGAGGTCGCGCCAGTCTATCTCCACCGTGCCGAACTTGCCGGCCGCCCGGGCGCGCTCCCGCTGCTCGCGCATGGCCTCGTTGAAACCCGATGTATCGACGTCCAGGCCCTTCTCCGCCGCCATGAGCTGGGTGAGATCGAGGGGAAAGCCGTAGGTGTCGTAGAGTTTGAAGGCGTCGGCGCCGGCGATGGTCTTGCTCCCGGCTTTTTGCAGCTTGGCCGCGATCTCCTCAAAGAGATCGATCCCCTTGTCCAGCGTGCGGCCGAAGCCCTCCTCCTCGGCCTCGATCGCGGCCGCGCAGTGCCCGCCGCGGGCGACGAGTTCCGGGTAGGCGTCGCCCATGATCTCGGCCAAGGCGGGCACGAGCTTGTGGAGGAAAGGCTGGTTCTGCCCCAGCTTGCGCCCGTACCGCGCCGCGCGCCGTAGAATGCGGCGGAGGACGTAGCCGCGCCCCTCGTTGCTCGGCAGAGCGCCGTCCGCGATGGCAAAGGCCAGCGTGCGCAGGTGATCGGCGATCACGCGGAACGCGACCTGGTTTTCCGGCCGGTCGTAAGACTGTCCAGTAACCTGCTCCGCGGCGCGGATGAGCCGCCGGAAGAGATCGATGTCGTAGTTAGAGTCCACGCCCTGGAGGACCCGGCAGATACGCTCGAAGCCCATGCCCGTGTCCACGTGCTTGGCGGGCAGTTCCGCCAAAGAGCCGTCGCCCTGGCGGTTGTACTGGATGAAGACCAGGTTCCAAAGCTCGATAAACCGGGCGCAGCCCGCGTTGACCCCGCAGGTGTGGCCGTGGACGTGCTGCTTGTCGCATTTGTCCGGCCCCTGGTCGATATGGATCTCCGAACATGGCCCGCAAGGTCCGGTCTCGCCCATCTCCCAGAAGTTGTCCTTCTCGCCGAAACGCATGACGTGCGCGGGATCGATGTCGGTTACTTCCCGCCAGAGCTTCTCCGCCTCGTCGTCGGTCTTATAGACCGTGGCATAGAGCTTGTCCTTGGGCAGGCCCCAGACGCCGGTCAGGAGTTCCCAGGCCCACTCGATCGCTTCCCGCTTGTAGTAGTCGCCGAACGACCAGTTGCCCAGCATCTCGAAGAAGGTGTGGTGGTAGGTGTCGTGGCCCACTTCCTCAAGGTCGTTATGTTTGCCGCTCACGCGGATGCATTTCTGGCTGTCCGCCGCGCGCCGGTAATCGCGGGTGCCCGTGCCCAGGAAGACGTCCTTGAACTGGTTCATGCCCGCGTTGGTGAAGATGAGCGTGGGGTCGCCCCAGGGGATGAGCGGGGCGCTTGGCACGATGGTATGGCCCTTGCCGCGGAAAAAGTCCAGAAACGCGCGGCGGATCTCGTTCGAAGTGGGCATGGGCGGGACCTCCCCTTGGTTTCAACTAACCACAAATCAGCTTCATTATAGATATAGCGGGGATCCCGTGTCAACTGGGGGGCTTATGCTCTCCCGGGGTCGGCGTCGATTTGGGCCAAGGGCGCAATATATTGCGCCCGAACCCAGATGCGTGCCCTGCGACATATTCCCGGCAATATGCGTGCCCCCAACAAAAAAGGGGCGGAAGCTTGCCTCCCCCCCTCAACGCATTCAGCGTCAGTCTCCACTCACTGTTCCATCTGCTTCGCCAGGAACCCCGCGGCGGTCTCGGCGACCTTGACCTCCAAGTCGCCCATGGACACGCCGGGCTCCTTCGAGGAGAGGACGACCGCTCCGATCGGATCGCCTTCGGAAATGATCGGCGCGATTACCTGAGCGGTGAACTTGCACGCCTGGCCTTCATCCTTGACCGGACACGCTTCGCAGTACTTATGGTCGCCCGGCTTGCTCATCAGGATGACCTTGCGATCCTCGATTGCCCGCTCAACCGCCTTTGAGATCGGCTTGTCCAGGAACTCCTTCTTTGGCGCCCCGGCTACAGCCACAACCGTATCGCGGTCAGCAATGATTGCAATGTGGCCGGTCGATTCGTAGAGCGAGTCCGCGTATTCCTTGGCAAAGTCGCCAAGCTCGCCAATTGGCGAGTATTTTTTGAGAATGACCTCGCCCTCACGGTCGACGAAGATCTCCAAAGGGTCCCCCTCGCGTATACGCAGCGTCCGTCGGATTTCCTTGGGTATGACCACCCGGCCGAGGTCATCGATACGCCGGACGATGCCCGTTGCCTTCATCCCAATCTTCCCTCCCTCTGCCCTGACTTCACGGTGCCTGCACGTCCATGGGCGGTATTTGGTAATTCGCCCAGCCTGCCCTGGCCGTGATATTATATGACTCCCCTAGCAGTTTTATTCAGTTCTGGTATCTAGAGAGCCTGCTGCCGGAGATTGCATACGGTGGCGCGTTCTCCTCGGGGATCGGCTCTATCTTGCCCATACCTGGGTAAACATACTCACCCTGCTTTCTTGCACCGGCCTTTCGGCGGCGTGCCAGAAAAGGGACCGCATAAACTAAACGCAGGCCACGACCTCCGCCAAAACGCGCAACATGGCGTCGTCCTCGATGCCGGCCACCTTGACGCGGATTATCGGCAACTTGCCGGTGGCCACGCGGACCTGCCCGCGGAACCGGCGTACGATGTCCAGAGCTTTCGTCTCCGAGATTGAGAGGCCGGCCAGGAATCTGATGGCGACCTCCCCGCGCTCCATGCTAATCTGGGACACGCCCGTCTGTTTGGAGAGGGCCTTCAATTTGGCCACGGCCAACAGGTTCCGCACCGGGAGCGGCAGATCGCCGAACCGGTCTTCGATCTCCTCGTAGACGTCGTCGGCTTCCTTTGTTTCCCTGATCGCGGCGATCTTCTTATACAATTCGACCTTTTGGCGAGCGTCGGCGATGAAGCTGTCGGGCAGGAACGCGTCCACCTTGAGGTCGATAGTCGGATCGGGCGTCTCGGGTTGCACCTGCCCTTTAGCTTCGCGGATCGCCTCTTCCAACAGCCGGCAATACAGCTCGAAACCCACGGAGGCGATGAATCCGTGTTGCTCCGGACCGAGCAGGTTACCCGCGCCTCTTATCTCCAGGTCCCGCAGGGCGATCTTGAATCCCGAACCAAGGTCGGTGAATTCGCGAATGGCCGCCAACCGCTTCTCCGCCGCCTCACTGATGACCTTTTCCCGCCGGTACATGAAATACGCGTGCGCCAGGCGGTTGCTGCGCCCGACGCGGCCGCGCAACTGATAGAGCTGGGCCAGGCCGAAATGGTCCGCGTCATAGACGATTAGCGTGTTGACATTGCCTATATCCAGGCCGGATTCGATGATCGTGGTGCAGATCAGGACGTCGGCCTCGCCCTCGAGGAACTCGATCATGACGCGCTCGAGCATGTCTTCGGGCATCTGCCCGTGCGCGACCGTCAGGCGGGCTTCGGGGACAAGCGTCTGCAGAAACGCCGCCATGCGCTCGATGGTTTCGACCCGGTTATAGACGAAATAGACCTGTCCGTTGCGATCCAGTTCGCGCACGATCGCCTCGCGGACGACTTCCTCGTTGAATTCCATGACGTAGGTCCTTATGGGGTAGCGGTCCTCGGGCGGAGTCTCGATGATGCTCATATCCCTGATGCCGACCAGCGCCATGTGGAGGGTACGCGGGATCGGCGTCGCGGTCAGGGTGAGCACGTCGACCTCCTTGCGCAGTTCCTTCAGGCGTTCTTTGTGCGCGACGCCGAAACGCTGCTCCTCGTCCACGATCAGCAGACCGAGGTTCTTAAAGCGGACATCCTGGGAGAGGAGCCGGTGCGTGCCGATGACCAGCTCGACACGTCCTTCCTCCAAGCCCTTGATGACCTCGCTCTGTTCGCGGGGGGACTGAAACCGGCTCAAGGCCTTGATCGTCACGGGGTACCCCGCGAACCGCTCCGAGAACGTCTGGAAATGCTGTTGCGCGAGGATGGTCGTCGGCACCAACAGGGCCACCTGCTTGCCGTCCATGACCGCCTTGAAGGCCGCTCTGACGGCCACCTCCGTCTTGCCGTAGCCGACATCCCCGCAGAGCAGGCGATCCATGGGCTCGGGCCGTTCCATGTCGCGTTTGATTTCCTCGATCGCGCGGAGCTGATCCGGGGTTTCCTCGTAGAGGAAGGACTCCTCGAACTCCCTTTGCCAGACCGTGTCGGGGCCGAAAGCGTGTCCCTTGACGGTTTCCCGGTCCGCATAGAGACGGAGAAGGCCGTCGGCCATTTCCCGGACCGATTCCTTGACGCGCGTCTTGGCGCGCTGCCAATCGGCCCCCCCCAGCCGGTTCAGCCGTGGCGCCGCATCCTCGACGCCGATATAGCGTTGCAGGAGATTGACCTGGTCGGTCGGGACAAAGAGACGATCGTCGCCGGCGTACTGCACGAGGAGGTAATCCCGGTGGACACCACCGATCTCCAGGGTCTGCAGCCCCATATACTGCCCGATGCCGTGGTTGAGATGGACGACGTAATCACCGACGCTCAAGTCGGAAAAGGCGGTGATCTTCGCCCCTTCCTGGGTGAAACGCGCCTGGCGACGCCGCTTCTGTTTACCGTAGATCTCGGCTTCGGTAACGATGACGAGTTTGAGTTGGGGGAACTCCGCCCCGCCGCTCAGGTCCCCCTGGAGAAAGACGAGGTTCCCGGGGGAGAGCCCGGCCTGCGCCCGCTCGGCCCAGATCGAATCCAGCCCCTGGTCGCCGAGGAATTCACGCAAACGTTCTCCCCGTTCTTCGGTGCCGACCACGATCACAACGGAGAAACCCGCGTGCCGCCAGCGACGGAGGTCGGCGCAGAGTCCCTCGAGATTGCCGTGATAGGATGACGGGGAAACAGCCGGAAACGTGTGGATATGCCGCGGGGAATGCCCTTTGATGGTCTTGGCCAAGAGAGACAGGCATAAAGGTTGGGCCGCCATCGTGCGGGCGACCAGGTCCGCCCCGGACATGTACAGGGCCTGTTCCTCAGGCAGCACCAAACCCCTTTCCAACAGGTCGGAGAGAATCTTGGCCTCCTCCATCTCGACGGTGCCCAGGTATTCCTGGCCGCGGACCGGTTCGTCGAGAATAATCCGCGCTGCGGCGAAATAGGAGAATACCGGTTCAAGCCGCGCCAAAAACGGCAAGAACTGATCGGCTCCCGGAAAGTAACTGCCCTGCTCGAGCCGCTCGATCAACTCCCCGAACCGCGCCTTGAGCTTCTCCCCTTCCCTGCTCTTCCCAATAGCGGCAAGCTTCCCCGCCTGGCGGGCCACGGCCTCGCGGATCTTCGCCAAGCCGGCCGGGTTGCCGTCGAGATCCCATAGACCCTCACGCGCGGGCCAGATCGTCACGGCGTCGAGCCTGTCCAACGAACGCTGCGAAGCCACCCCGAACGTGCGAATCGACTCGATCTCATCGTCAAAGAACTCGATCCGGATCGGGTCGCGCTCGTGAAACGGGAAGACATCCATGATGCCGCCCCGCATGGCGAACTGTCCCTGGCTTTCGATCATCTCCACCCGTTCGTAGCCCATGCCCGCCAATTGCTCGGCCAGTCCGCCCAGGTCGGCCCGATCCCCCACGCGGCAATTGACGGCATAACGCGCGAAAACCGCCGGCGGTACGACCAACCGGCGTAGAGCGGGCCAGGAGGTCACCAGCACGAGCCGTTCCTTGCGGGCCAAACGCCCGAGGGCCGCGACGCGCGCCCCGATAACTTCAGGGTCGAGCGTCTCCTCATGCGGCAGCAGCTCCTTTTCGGGAAAGAACGCCACGCGCTCCCGACCCAAGAAGGTCGTCAGATCGGCGGCAAAGGACTGCGCTTGATGCGGACCGTGCGTGATGAAGACCAAGGTCGCCGGGGTCTCATCCGCGATGGCGGCCAGAAAAAGGCTTTTCTGCGAGGGGTTGAGGCCGGTGAGCAGCTCAGACCCGTCAGGTCTGACCAGGGTCTGACGCAGGGTCGGCCAGGTATCGATCTGCCTCAGGCGGCTCAAGATCTCCTTTGGTTGCAAGAAAGGGCCTCCTCCCGACGGCGCGCAAAACCTGAGCGGCCATGCCGAAAAGGGCTCTTGTCGCAGAGCCCTGGGTCTATCGCTTGGCGTAACAAAGGATAAGCCGGTTCCAGCCCGCGTGCGCTAGTGCGGCCGCCAGCAGTCCCGCCGCCGGTTGGCCAGTCCGTCGCCATGTCAACAGGGTCAGGAGACCGAAGCACGCATGGCTTACCATGGCCAATACCCCGGCGATCGCATCGCCGCGCCCGGTCTCGACGATCGCTTCTCCCAACCCGAAAAGGGCATGGACCGGAAAAACCTGTCCGGTAAGGATCCCGACCGTGGTCTTGACGAATTCCTCCCAGAACGGCACGCACCAGGCGATGCCTTTTCCGCGCATGATGAGCCAGATGACGCGGTTCCCCAGATAGGCCAGGGCCAGAGCGAAGAGCCCCGCCGCGATGGAGATCAGCGGCCTCAAGCTTCCGCCGGCGTCCGGTTGAACTCGTTCATGGCCGCTTCCGGCCCCTCGCGCACGAATACGCGCAGCGCCTCCGCGGCCCGCTTGACGGACGCCATGAACTTCCTATTGTCGGCCGCGTTCGGGGTACCCAAGACGAAATCCACCGCATCGTCGGGCGGGCGTCCGAGGCCCAACCGCAGGCGGGCAAAGTCCTTGGTGCCGAGGGCGGCGATGATGGAGTCCAAACCGTGATGCCCGCCCGAACCGCCGCTGCGCCTGAGACGAAGGGCACCGAGGGGCAGGTCCAGATCGTCGGCCACCACCACCAGATTGGTCAGGGGGACCCGGTAATAACCGACGAGGCCCGCCACTGCTTTGCCGCTGGCATTCATGTAGGTCTGGGGCTTGGCCAGCATGACTTCCCGATCATCCATGCGCACGCGCGCCACGCGCGCCCCGTGCTCGAGGCGCGTAAAGCGGACGCCCTCATCCCGCGCCAATTCCTGCAAGACCAAAAACCCGGCATTGTGCCGGGTTTGGGCATACCGCGCCCCGGGATTCCCCAGGCCGACCAGGAGGAACATGAACTATTTCTCTTCTTCCTTCTTCTCCGCCACCAGTTGAGGCTCGGCTGCGCCAGGCTCCGCCGGAGCGGCTTCCGCCGCGCCGCTCGGAACGACCGCGGCCACCACGACTTCCTCGGGGGAAGAGATAATCTTCACGCCGGCGGGGGGGGTCAGATCCTTGACATGAATGCTGGCGCCCATCGCCAATCCGCTCACGTCAACGGTGAAACTATCGGGGATCTTGGTCGGCAGGCACGAAACCTCGACCTCGCGCAAGTACGCCTCGATGAACGCACCGTCATTGAGCCGCTTTTCCTCGCCCGCGATATGCACCGGCACATGCGTGGTGATGGGCTTATCCAACGCCACGGCATGGAAGTCGACGTGGATAATCTCGCCGCGAATCGGGTTCCGTTGCAGTTCCTTGATCAGGACCGGCGTTTTCTCCGTCTTTTTGCCCCTCTTGATGGCCAGGTTGACGAGGCGGCCCGTGCCCGCGAAAGCCACCAGGCGTTCCGTTGCCCGTAGGGAAAGCTTGAGCATTTCCGTATTGGTCTTCGAGTAAACGACCGCTGGAATAAGACCCTGACGGCGCAGCGCGTGCGCTGCCCCGGTTCCCTTCTCCGCGCGGATCTCCGCCTCGAGCATCAGTTCCATTGTGCGATCCCTCCCACGCTATCTCGGCGCAATGCCGACACCTATTATAGCATGTTACCCCCCGTCGCGCAAACCTAGAACCCGGCCTTTGCGATGCCAATGCCACTATGACTTTCTCGGTCCGCTTACGGCCGGCACCCTGCCCGAATAAGCGATGCCGCGCATCAGATAGACAAACGGACCGACCTCTTCGTTGGCCGCCACTTCACTCTCGACGATTACCGCGTGCGCGACCTTGACCCCCCGGCCCAGGCGGGCGTCGCGGATCTCGGCATTTGGTCCCAGGCGGCATTCCGCGCCGATCTCCGCCCGTCCCCGGATTACGGTCCCCGGGTAGATGATCGTGTCGCGGCCGATCGTTACCCCAGGCTCGATGTAGGTAGCGGCGGGATCGATCATGGTCACGCCCTGTTCCAACCAGCGCCGGTTGACGGCCTCGCGCAGGCGCGCTTCGGCCGCGGCCAACTCCAGGCGGTCGTTCGGACCTTCGAACTCGGACGGCCTCTCACCGGCGATCGCCTCCACGCGGCTTCCATCCGCGGACAGCAACGCGAAGAGGTCCGTGAGGTAATACTCGCCTTGGGCGTTGCTCCGGCCCAGTTTGGGCAGGGCGGCCCGGAGCGGCTGCAGGCGGAAACAGTAGACCCCGACGTTGACTTCGGGGATCTGGCGCTCCGCGGAGGTCGCGTCGCGGTACTCCACGATCTTGAGGAACCGGCCCGCCTGATCGCGGATGATGCGGCCATAACGCGAGTTCTCGCCCAGCATCGCGGTGATCAACGTCGCATCGGACCCGGTGGCGCGGTGGTGATCCAGGAGGCGCCGCAGCGTGTCCGCGGTCAGAAGCGGCATGTCCCCGTATGTGACCAGCAGATCCCCCTCCGCGGCGTCAATGGCCGAGACCGCCACCCCGAGCGCGTGACCGGTGCCGAGCTGTTCCGCTTGCACCGCGTAGCGGACCTTGTTTCCCAACAGGGCCCTAACCCTCTCCCCGCCATGCCCGATCACGACCACGACTTCAGCGGGCGCCAGCGCGGTAACGGCGTCAACGGCATAGGCCAGCATCGGCCGGCCCCCCAGATGGTGCAGGACTTTGGGCCAGTTCGATCTCATCCTGGTGCCAAGCCCCGCCGCGAGTATGCCGGCATATAGTCTATCCACGCGCGATCTCCTCCGTTCATGGGCGTGATTGCATCTGGCCCTCACAAAAAAGCCGACCCGCTAAGGGCGGCTTGTTTAGGAGGCGGGGTAAAAACCCCCTACAACAAAGGATGAAAATGAGACGGCTTCTGCGTTTGTCAACTCACCCCCGCCCTGCGCCACCCCCTCTCTAAGCTTAGAGAGGGGGACGGGGGGTGAGTTTGATGCCATTTTCTAACCAGCGGCGTGAAAAACCCGCCTTTCACTTCACACTTCAAACTTCACCCTTCACACTTCTACTCTAGACCGACCGGCTGCCAACGATCAGGCCGCTGCGCAGGCCTTCCACGCTTTCCAATACTTTGCCCGTGCCCAGGGCAACGCAGGACATGGGGTCTTCAGCCAGATGGATGGGTATCTCCGTTTCCTCGCTGAGCAGACGCGTGAAACCGTGCAGGAGAGAACCGCCGCCCGTGAGGACGATTCCTTTATCCACGATATCCGAAGCCAACTCCGGCGGCGTCCGCTCGAGCACCGACTTGATACCGTCGATCACGGCCGTGATCGGTTCCGAAAGGGCCTGGAACGTGTCGGCCGAGGTGAACTTGATCGTGCGGGGGAGCCCGGTCACCAGATCGCGGCCTCTGATCTCCATGGTCTTGCCTTCACCCTCGGGATAGGCCGAACCGATCTCGACCTTGATGTCTTCCGCGGTCCTTTCCCCAATCATCAGGTTGTACATCTTCTTGATATACCTGATAATAGCCTCATCAAACTTGTCCCCGCCCACGCGCAGGGACTCGCTGACGACAATGCCGCCCAGCGAGATAATGGCGATATCGGTCGTGCCGCCGCCGATATCCACGACCATGTTTCCGCTGGCTTCCGCGATGTCAATGCCGGCACCTATGGCGGCCGCCATCGGCTCCTCGATCAGGTAAGTTCGCTTGGCGCCGGCCTGCATGGCCGCCTCCAGGACCGCGCGCTTTTCGACGCTGGTCACGCCGGAGGGTACGCAGACCACGACCTGCGGCCGAAAAAGCCGGGGGCGCGGGCAGACCTTTTCGATGAAATACTTCAGCATGGTCTCGGTTACGTCATAATCGGCGATGACGCCGTCTTTCAAGGGGCGGATGGCTACGATGTTGCCGGGGGTACGGCCGATCATCTGGCGGGCCTCTTCGCCCACCGCGACGATCCGATTGGTCTCTTTTTCCAAGGCCACCACGGAAGGTTCCCTGATGACAATGCCTTTGCCGCGAATATAGACGAGAATATTCGCCGTGCCTAAGTCGATGCCGATATCGGTGGCCAAGCCGAACACAGAAACCCCTCCTCCGACGACGCCCGCCGTGATTGATCTGGCGGGGACTGCAAGCAATACTTCTACGTCCTCTTTACAGTTCCTCCTTTCCTTACCACACGATCCGCACGTATCTGGTATTTCTTGCGCGTGGCCTCGCCGCCGCGCAGGTGACGCTCGGCCTTGTTGGCGTCGAGGATGCGCTTGACTTCGCGCGCCAAGCCGCGGTTCAGGTCATAGAGACGCTCCGTGACGTCCTTGTGCACCGTGCTCTTGCTGACGCCGAACCTCTTCGCGGCCTGCCGCACCGTTGCCCTTCGGTCGACAATATACGTGCTGAGATCCATCACCCGCTTCTGGATGTAGTCCTTCAACTCCCCCCACCTCTCCCCCGGTTTTTGTACATGTATATTGGGGGAGCGCGGGAGTTATGTTGGGCGCGGCTCTGCCGGAAAGCCTCAGAGCCCCGGTATCACCGTCAATGGATCCACGGCGGCCTTGCCCTGCCAGAGTTCGAAATGGACCTGATCCGCGATTGGTTGTCCAAGCATGCCGCCGCCGGCCACTTCCTGATCCGGCTCGACGAGCACCTTGCCAAGCCGGCCATAGACAGCCCGCCAACCCTGGCCATGGTCGATCTCCACCAGGTTGCCGCCTTCTTCGTCCACGCCCACACGGATGACCTTGCCCGCCGCGATGGCGGAGACCGATAGCCCCGGGGCCACCTCGAGATCAATACCCCGGTGATAGACCCATACCCCGCCCGGCTTATCCCGGCGCCAGCCGCGGCCGTGCAGTACACGGCCCCGACATGGGGGGACGAACGTGGAGGGATCCGCCCGCTCGGCCGCCGCGGCGGCGGTTGTTTCCCGCAATCTTACCATCTGTTCCCATGCGGCCGCGACTTCCGCGGGACTCTGTCCCAGGCGGATCGGGGATTCGGCGGCGTGGAGCGAAACGGCCGTCTCGGCGGGCGTCGTGACCTTGGCCACGGGCCGCCGTCTGGTGATACTCGTGGTGACGAGGAAGGCCACCAACGCCAGGAGCACGAAATAGGGAAGGTTGCGGCGGATAAGCCACGGGCGAAAAGATTTGCCCCAGAATTCGGAAAGCGCCTTGCGCCCGGATTGCCAAAAACGTGAAACGCTGGCCATGAATCTCACCTCAGGCCTAGCGTCTCCAAAAATGGCTCGAACTACTCACCAACCGCAACCGAGGACACATAGGCCCCGGTGTTCCCCTATTGCTGGGGATGGGCCGGACAGCCTGCGCCGCCGTGGTAATCAGGGCGGCTACAAAGGCTGGGTGCTTCTCCTTATATCAGAGCGTCCCACTGGCCGGCGCCTCAGGGATACGAGCGGGGCACAGGCGCGCCATACAAAACGTTGTTCCCTCTGCCTACCGCCTCATGCCTCACGCCTTAATCCGCCCGAGGGTTACACCGCGATAATAGTGGGTCAAGATCTTGAGAAAGCCGGCGTCCTGGCGCGCCATGCCCTCGGCTCCGTATTGGCATAGCCCGACGCCGTGGCCATAGCCCCGTACGGAGAATATCACCTCTCCGCCTTCGACTTGCCAGGTGAAATTGGCCGAACGAAGGCCGGCCGCGGCGCGAAAAGCCGCGCCGGTCCAGGTCTTCCCGCCCAAGTTGAGCGTGGTCACCCGGCCGCCGGGGGTCCGCCCCAGGATCTGAAGCCCGAATGGGGCCGCCGCCGGCAGGTTTTGACCCAGACGTCGAGACAGTTCTTGGCGGCTCATGCGCACCTGGGTGCGAAAGCGCGGTGAGAGAGTGTCATATCCGCAAGCGACGCTGACCAGGTAGGGGATATGGCGCCCCCAGACCGACTTCGCGTCTTCCGTGGCGCCGCCGCAGGTAGAATGGTAACAGGCATCGATGGGCTTATGCTCGTACAGGAGTACCAAACCTTTCGTCTCCTGGACCGCGCGCCGGACGCGCGCCCGGAGGCGTACATAGCTCCAACCCCATCTGCGCCGGAGTTCGGCGTCCGAAAGCCAAGCCTGTCCGTCCCCTGGTTGGTCGCAGAGGTCGGCTCGGGCAAGATGGCTGCATCCACGGCCGCCGAACTGCCGTAGATGCCTGAGCGTCAACGTTCGCGCCGCCACGGCCTGGGCTTTGAGCGCCTCGAGGGAAAAATGGGCCGGCATCTCAGCCGCCACGACCCCGACCAGGTAATCCTCCAAGTCCAGGCGAATGACCTTGCGCGCTTGGCATACGTAAAGATTGACCTTGAGACCGGCGGCCTTGGATTGCCGGGGCGCGCATCCGCGCACCAGCAGCGCCGGCAGGATAATCACTAAAAAAAGACAGATCGCCAAGACCATGAGGACGGTCCGACGCAAATGCTTCACCCACCAGTCGCCGCGGCGCATTCACGCCGCGGCGCCAATACCCTACGATCGGAAGAGAACGACTTACTCCCACGCGGCTTTATGGGCGGTTGTCCCTCTTCGCGGCATGAAAGCGCACGCGGACTATCGCGTGGCTCGGCGCCGGCCTATCGCAAAAGCCGGCCCAAGAGGGTCTTGCTTTTCTTGCCGAAGCCTTCTCCCATATAGGTCAGGGAGGTAAAGTCGCCGTCCACCACCATCCGGCCCTCATCCAGGTTGAGCTGCTGGATATGCAGGTTCTCGCCCTTGACGACCAGGGCCCCGGCCACGGTCTCGAGCAGAATCTCTTCGGGGCTGAAATTGATCACCTCGCGCGCGCCGTCGAGCGAGAGATGCGTACGACCCGCCAGCGTAAACTGATGCGCGGCGGCCGCCGCCTCCGTCTGGCCTCCGATTCGCCGTTTCTCCTCCATCATGGTCTCACCTCCACACATGCAATCCTATGCCGCAAAGGGCCGCGACATGAACCACGGCGCATTATACGCTGTTTTGTGGTCGCAGGTCACGAAACGCCAGTGATGTCATGGCAGAACGGGATATCAGTCATCAAAAATGAGCATCGACGCCATTTTTATATTCCAGTCCTTATCCCACTTGACATTGCATTCCATCAATAGTATATTAGGAACAATAACCCCCGCGCGGGAGGAAGGTGAACAGATGCGGATTACTGGCGCTGAGGCTCTTGTTCAGGCATTAATCCATGAAGGGGTCGAGGTCGTCTTCGGCTATCCCGGCGGCCAGGTCCTACCCATCTATGATGTTCTCTTTGACGCGCCCTTGCGGCACATCTTGACCAGGCACGAGCAGGGGGCGGTTCACGCCGCCGACGGCTTTGCCCGTTCGACCGGCAAGCCCGGCGTTTGCCTGGCCACTTCGGGACCGGGCGCCACCAATCTCGTCACGGGCTTGGCCAACGCCTACATGGACTCGGTTCCCGTCGTGGCTCTGACCGGACAGGTGCCCACAGGTTTCCTCGGTAAAGACTCCTTCCAGGAGGCGGACATCACCGGTATCACCCTCCCGATTACCAAGCACAATTACCTGGTCAGAGAGGTCAAGGATCTGCCCCGCGTCATCAAGGAAGCCTTTCATATCGCCACCACGGGCCGGCCCGGTCCGGTTCTGATCGACCTGCCCAAAGATATCACGCTGGCCCGGCTGAAGTTTGAATATCCGGACGAAGTACGCCTCCCCGGCTATAAGCCGACCTATACGGGCAATGCCCGCCAGATCAAGGATGCCGCCCAGGCGATCGCCGAGGCAAGGCGGCCCGTCATCTACGCGGGCGGAGGTGTAACCATCTCCGGGGCGGAAAACGAGCTTCTGGCCTTGGCCGAACGCATCCAAGCGCCGGTTACCACCACGCTCATGGGCCTGGCGGTTTTCCCCACGGCGCATCAACTCTCCTTAGGCATGCTCGGCATGCATGGGACGGCTTACGCCAACCTCGCGGTGACCGACGCGGATCTGCTCATCGCCGTCGGGGCGCGCTTCGACGACCGCGTGACCGGCAAAGTAGATACATTCGCGACCAAGGCCCGCGTCATCCATATCGATATTGACCCGGCGGAGATCGGCAAGAACATCCGGGCCGACGTGCCGATTGTCGGCGATGCCAAGCGCGTGCTGGCCGCACTCCTCGAACAGCTTCCTTCCCGCCAGCATCTGGAATGGCTCACCCAGATCGAGACCTGGAAGTCCCAGTATCGCCTGGATTACGACCGGTCGAGCGGCAAGATCAAACCCCAAGCGGTCGTCGAGGCGATCGGCGAACTTACGGAGGGAGAGGCTCTCATCGTGACCGAGGTGGGGCAGAACCAGATGTGGGCCGCGCAGTTTTCGCGGTTCAAACGTCCCCGCTCGTTCATCTCCTCGGGGGGCTTGGGCACGATGGGTTATGGTTTCCCGGCCGCGATCGGCGCGCAAGTCGGGAACCCCGGGCGGCTGGTCATCGACATCGCCGGCGACGGCAGTTTCCAGATGAATATCCAGGAACTGGCCACGGCGGTAACCTATAAGCTTCCCGTGAAGGTATGCATCCTGAACAACTTCTACCTCGGCATGGTCCGCCAATGGCAGGAACTCTTCCATGGCAAGCGGTACTCCGAGTCCATGCTCGAAAGCAACCCTGACTTCGTGCGCCTGGCGGAGGCCTATGGGGCAAAAGGGCTGCGGGTCTGCGAGCCCGATGAGATCCGGCCCGCGTTGCGCGAAGCATTGGCGACGGATGGACCGGTGGTAATCGATTTTCGCGTGGACCGTGAAGAGAACGTCTTCCCAATGGTCCCGGCGAACAGCCCGATCCACAAGATGCTGGGGGTGGGGAGAGAATGAGACACACGCTCTCGGTGATGGTGGTCAATCATCCCGGGGTCCTGGCGCGCGTGGCCGGCCTTTTCAGCCGCCGCGGCTACAATATCGACAGCCTGGCCGTGGGCAAGACCGAAGACCCTGATATCTCCCGCATGACGATCGTCGTCGACGCCGAGGATGAAGTCACGCTTGAACAGATCACGAAACAATTCTACAAACTCATTGACGTGATCAAGATCAACGATATTACCACCGCCGAGATGGTCGAGCGCGAACTGATCCTGATCAAGGTCAACGCCCCCTCCGCCAACCGCGCCGAGATCCTTCAGATCGTGGATATCTTCCGGGGCAAGGTGGTGGACGTCAGCGACAAGGCCTTGATCGTCGAGGCCACGGGCGCGCAGGAAAAGGTGGAGGCGCTGATTGCCCTGCTGAAACCCTTCGGTCTCAAGGAACTGGTGCGCACCGGCAAGGTGGCGATGGTCAGGACCGCCAAATGAAGTCCATCATCCCAGCATAATTCCGCCCCCGTTTCAGATGCTAGCTGAGACGGGGGTGTTTGTATGAAAAGCGTTCCACTCTCTCTGGCTGTCTGCTTCTCTCTCTGCGCCGCCCTTACGACCGGCTGCCCGCGCAATCCGCTCCGAAGCGCGCCCACGCGGCGGCGGACGGAACCGACGATCAGCGTCTATTTCCACGAGAACAACACCAAGCGGAAGATGTCGACCGAGGAATACCTCGTGGGGGTGGTGGCAGGCGAGATGAGGCCGAATTGGCCGCGGAACGCCTATGCGGCGCAAGCCATCCTGGCGCGGACCTTTACCATGGAATTCATCGCGCGGGGTGGAACGCGCAAACTGCACGGTACCGACATCTGCACGGATGAAAAGCACGCGCAGGCCTACACCACCAGCGCGATTACGCCGGCCATCCGCAAAGCGGTGGCCGATACCAAGGGAATCGTCATGCTCCACCGTGGCAAGTACGTGCACGGCTGGTTCTCCGCCAGTTGCGGCGGCCGTACGACATACTCCCGCGAGGGTCTCGCCTACAAGGGGGCGGAACCGCCCTATATTTCCTCGGTCGAATGTCCCGAGGGGACGGTCATCCCCAGGTCGGAGCAGCGATGGCGGGCGGAATTCACCGGCACGGAGGTAGCCGCCGCCTTGCAAAAAGCCGCCGGCAAATCGGTCGGCCCCGCGGTCACCAAAGCCGAGCGTCTGGGCATTAACCAGCTCACCCATCGCACGGCGCGGATCAAGCTCACGGGCGCGAAAGGCACCGTCGAGTTACCCGCGGCCGATCTGCGCGTGGCGATCGGACCCGAGCGCATGCGGTCGATCTGGCTTGAGGAACTGCAGAGCGGGGGCGGTTCCATCACCATGGCCGGCCGGGGTTTCGGCCATGGCGTGGGTCTCTGCCAGTGGGGCGCTTATGCCCTTGCCAAGCAAGGCAGGAGCGCGCAAGAGATCGTGCGGCATTATTACCCGAAGGTTGATGTGGTGAAGAACTGGTAAGAGCCGGCAGATGTGTGGCCCGGCATGGGGCGCACAGGCCGTGCGCCCCTACGGAGTACGACTCTCTCCGCCAATTCTTTTGCTTGCCTCTTGCCTTATGCCTCATGCCTCTTGCCTTTTGCCTCACGCCTCTTGCCTTTTGCCTCATGCCTCACGCCTCACGCCTCTATATGACTTCCCACCCTCTTCGCTCTGCCGTGCGTTGCAGCCGCCGGTCCGGAGCCACCGCCACAGGATGGCCGACCAGCGCGAGGAGGGGGAGGTCCTGCCCGCCGTCCGCGTAAGCGTAGGCTTCGGTAAGGTCAAAGCGCGCGCCGGCCGCTTCGCGTTCGCGCAAGTAAGCCCGCAGCGCCTCGGCCTTGGCCGGCCCGATCGCGTGGTTTCGTAAGCGTCCCACGCAGCGGCCGTCCTCCATTTCCAGATCGGTGCCAATCCAGGCATGCGCCCCGAGCTCCTGGGAGACCAGGGCCAAGAAGGCCGCGAAAGCTCCGGAGAGTAAGACCACGTGATCGCCGGCCTCGAGATGTGCCCGCAGGCGCAAGAGCGTCTCCGGACGGAACTTGGGCCTGGCCGCCAAAAGACACTGTTGGAAGTAGTCCGCCAACTGTGCTTCGCTCATACCTGCCAAGAGCCTCGCCAGACCCCGCATGGCGCGGCCCATCATCCGCAATCGAAACAAGCCAAGGCGATAGACGGCATAAGCCGGCGCTTGCACGATAAAATACCTTCTTACCGCCCGAGATGTCCTTTCGTTCCGTCGCGCCAGAAGACGCAGGAAGAGACGCAGGGTCTCGCCCTGATAGATGGTGCCGTCAAAATCAAAGACCGCGAGGCGCATCGATCATCCCCCCGGAAGCGTCGTCCGAGATCATTGCCCTGGCGTGCGCGCTGATTCCACCCTGAAGCTCAGGGCCATCTTTTCAAAGAGCGGACCAAAAGAGAGGAACTCGTCCGGAGCGGCGGAGCAGGAAATGACGTACACCCGGCCCTGGTTGAGCAGCATGTAGAGGATGACCATGGCGTTGGCATTGCCGATACGCCGGGTAAAGGCGAACCATTGCGCGGACACGCCGTCGATGACGAGCCGGCCGCTCCCATGCTCCTGCAGATCGCCGCCCGCCGTGCGAAGCGCGGCTTGAGTCCGTGCAAAGTATCCAGCCAGGGTCTCGCCGGCGGGCAGGTCCTCATATACCACGGAGACGTTCTCCCGGTATCCATCGGCCGGCCCCGACGGCGGACTCAGAGCCGCGAAGGCGGCCCCCGTAATGTCCTCCAGCACCTGCCAGTCCCCCGGCAGTTCAAGCGAGAAAGACTTATCCCGGCTATAATAACGCTTGACTTCGCCGGCCGCCGTCATGATTGGGCCCAGGCCGGCCAGCATCACTCCGAGCACGGCAAGGATGGTGCTTCTTTTTAGCATAGACGTCAGGGGTCCCCCCATCATGGCAGTCATCCCTCCAGGCGCGATTTATTCGCCGCGGCCGCAATACTTTCCTGCGCTTTCCAATCGCGGAGGCGCCGCCGTGGTTCACCGCTCGGACCGAGCGCCGATGCCCCTTTTTCCCAAGGAAGGGTTTTCAATATTGACGTTGAATATCTGACCGCATCCGGTTCTCAGGGGGCGTAGGGATGGTTAAGGGCAGGAAGATCCTGTATAGTTTCGGTTCGTTGGCCGCGGCCGTTTCCAACCAGGCGTTCTTGACCTTCATCCTCTTTTTTTACGTGGATGTCATCAAGTTTCCGGAGCGCCATTTCATGATGGCCTGGGGTCTCTTCGGTCTCTGGAACGCCGTCAATGACCCGCTCTTCGGCCAGTGGTCCGACCGGACGCGCACGCGCTGGGGCAGACGCGTGCCCTTCATCGCCCTCGGCGCCCTCCCGTTCGCGGCCTTCTTTTACCTTCTATGGGTCCCGCCCGCCGGTTTGCCGGAGCGGACCCTCTTCTGGTACCTGCTCGGGTCGATGTTCCTCTTCGACAGCTTCTTTACCCTGGTGGTGCTCAACTGGACCGCGCTCTTTCCGGAGATGTTCCCCACCTTGGCGGAAAGGGCCGAAGTCTCTGCCTGGCGGCAAGTCCTAGGTATCATCGGACTTGTGCTGGGCATGGCTTTACCGCCGCTGCTCTTCGCCGGGCTTGGCTGGCGGGCGATGGGCGGCATACTTGCCGCCGTCACCTTGGCCACCATCTTCCTTTCCCTGCTCGGCAGCAAGGAAAGACCCGAGGCAGGGGCGGGGGCGGGGGTGGGACTGTTCCGCGCTCTGGGGTATACCTTCACCAGCAGGTCGTTCATGACCTTCGCCGCGGCCAACTTCGGCATGACCCTGGCCATGGGCACGATCCAAGCCACCATCGCCTTTTTCGTAAAGTACATCCTCCATGCCCGGCAGGAAATGCTCTCGTTTCTCTTAGGGACAACCTTTCTCGTGACCCTGCTCATGCTGGCGTTTTGGCGCAAGATCACCGTCAAACACGGGCCGCGATCGGCACAGATTGCCGCGGTGGTCGTATTCGGCCTGATCTGTCTGGGCTTCCTGTTCGTGTCGAACCTCGCGGGCGCCTTTCTGGTCTGCGGGTTGCTCGGTATCGGGCTGGCCGGTCTCATGCTCATCCCGGATATCCTTATCGCCGACGTGGTGGACGAGGATGAACTCCGCACGGGCGAGCGGCGTGAAGGCATGTTTTTCGGTATCAACGGGCTGGCGATCAGGCTTGCCGGAGCGCTGCAGGGAGTGATCATCACCGGCGTCCTGATCCTCTTCCGTTACGACCAAAAGGCCGTCCTGCAGCCTGCCTCGGCTCTCACCGGCATCCGCGTGTTGATGAGTCTGGTTCCCCTCTTGGCTTTGACCTTGGCCGCCATCGCCCTGGCACTCTACCCCCTGCACGGCCAGCGATTGGCGCGCGTCAAGGAAGACGTAAACCGTAAGCATCTCGCGGCGGGGACACCAGCCCCACCAGCCTGATCGCGGACCGCAGCACGGGCGGGACAGGCGTCATCGCTTCGATCAGCCCATCCACGCGCTGGCAGAGCTCGATCAGGTGCTCGCGCACGGCCCCACCGCACACATTGGTCCGCCATCCCACGCTCCGCTTTAGTTCCCGGCGCAACCGCGCCAATTCCCCTTCCAGCCGCAGATACGCGCGGATCCTGGCCCAGGCTTTCTCCGTAGAGGCCAGCTTGGCTAATCCTTCTTCAACGCCGAGCCCATGGGCGGCCAGCCGCGCCCAGGCTTCATACTCCGACAGCCAGGGGGCAATCTCCTTTCGCCATTGCTCGGGCAGATGGATGCGGAGCTTGCCCGCGTTGGTCTGCATCAGATGGACTTCGGCCGCCCAGATCCGCCTGGCGGCGTCAAATTCCTCGCGGGATGCCCGCCGGCGGGATTGCCACAGCGCGGCACGCGGCACCAAAGGACCCAACGGCGGCAGCACGCGCATGGCATTGGCCCGGGAAAAGTGCGCAAAGGCCATGCGCGCCTCATCGGGGAAGAGCGCGCCGGCGGCGACCTCTCCCGCCCTCTCCGGCAAGTACCTTTCCGGCCGCCATAGATACAAGGCCATGGTAGCCAGGGCAAACCGGCTCGCCGTGGGTTGCGTCATAGGATTGGCGAGGATCCCCCGCGCCGCGAGGGAAAGATCCCCCGCTCTGCCGCGAAACGGTGCCAGATGCAACTCGGGGGTCATCAAGTAGTCGTTCGCGAAGGAATTGTCCCAAATAAGCGGCGGCCTGCGCAGGACCGCCCCGACCCGGCGCGCTTCATCCGCGGTGATGCGGGGGGACCAGACCCCGCGGCCGGTCCAATGAACTTCGATCGCAGGGTCCAGACCGGCGCCCAACTCGTCTAGATAAGGTGAGTCCCCACGGCCGTGATACTCGGTGGGGCAGAAGAGCAATGTCGTTCCAGGGGCATCCCGGCGCAAGTCGGAAAGGAGTCTGTTGGCCAGTTCCACCTGTGCTCTGGCCAAGGTCCCGAACCGGTCGCGGTCGGCTTGGTGCGCCAGCACACCCGGGATATCATCCAGATAGAGTCCGAACACCCGGATGCCCAGGCGTAGAAACTGCTCGAATTTGGCCAAGAGTTTTCGATAGTCATCCTCGGCCCCGTACCTGAGCGTCAAGCCCGGACTGACCGCCACGCCGAAGTCCACCCCCTGCTTGGCCGCGGCCGCGGACAGGACGGCGAACCTGCGCAGCGCTTCGGGGCCGTAGGGCTTGCGCCATAATCCGCGGTGCAGAGGGTCGTCCTTGGGCGCATAGATATACGTGTTCAGACGGCAGTCCGCCATAAAGGACAAGAGCGCCAAGCGATCGGAATCGCGCCATGGGGGGCCGTAAAAACCTTCCACCAGACCCCGGCGCCTGAACGACGGACCATCGACCAAAGAAACGTCCCCGGCCGGCACCGCGCCCATTAATTCCGCCGCCGTCTGGCACCCGTAACGCAGGCCGCATGCATCCGAAGCAGCCAAGGCAATGGTCCCGCCTCCGCCCGAGGGCACGAAGCGTAACCGGTAAGACTCGGCCGGCAGATCGACGGCTTCCGCCGCCAACAGACTGTACGCGCCGTCCGGGCTTGGCCTATGCCCCGCCGCCGCGAGTATCTCCATGGCCGTATCCCGCCACGCCGCCTCCCCGCGCACGGAAACCGTCCGGGGCGCGAACCCCTCGCCCCAGGTACCGTTGATCTCCCGCGCCAGATGGAGCCAGTTCATGTGTCCGCGCATCGCTCCGTGTCCTCCCGGTTCAGCCTGTACGCGTACGAAAGGATTCGTTTCCCGCGCCGACAACGCGCCCAAGTAAACCCGAAAAAAGGGTACACCCAGTATTTTCGGTCAAACGTGCAATTCGACAATATCTCCATCGGCAAGTACGTAATCGCGGGGAACGGACTGGCCGGGGAAACGCGCCGAACCCCAGAGGCGTGCGTTCTTGAGACGTGCGGGAAAATCGCGGTGGACGGCCGCCGCCATGTCCACCACCGTGCTGCCCCGCTTGAGGGTGAACGGGGCGCGGCGGTCCGCTTCCTTGCCCGGGATCTTGCTATAGACTCTGACCAAACCGAGCAGTGCAAAGATGCGGGCCGGCAGAACCTCGAGTCCCATTCTGTTCAGGGCGGAAACCGGGATGACCTCCCGCGCGCGGATGCCGGTTTCGCGCAAAAAGGCCAAGCGGTCCTCGCTGCCGGGAGCGTCCGCCTTGTTCCCGATCACCAGACAGTCGCTCGGGCGCTTGGCGTGAAGTCCGATTTCCCCTTCCACGGTGACGATACTACGTTTTTCCAGCATGGCCTGGGTATGATCCAATTGATCCAGACAGGCGTCGGTGGACAGGTCGATCACGATCAAGAGCGCGTCGGCCAGACGCAGGGTGCCCGCGAGCCCGGTCGGCATCTCATCCTCAGTGATGGGCGGGGTATCGATCAGCTGGATGAGGATGTCCTCGTAAGGCATCATCCCCGCCTGAGGCAGGGCGGTGGTAAAGGGATAGTCGCCGACGGCCGCTTTGGCCCGGGTCAAGGCCGCCAACAAGGCGGATTTTCCGACGTTGGGCATGCCGACCATGGCCGCCTGGCCGGCCCCCTCGCGCGGCACGTGAAAAGGATCGGGGCCCTTGGTGACCGCGTGCCTTTCCTCGCCTTGCCGCATTTTGGCCAGGCGGCTCTTGATCTCCGCCTGCAGTTTCTCGGTCCCCTTGTGCTTGGGGATGACCGCCAGCATTTCCTCGAGGGCACGGATCTTTTCCTCGGCTGTTCTTGCCTCCTTGAAAGCCGCTTCAGCCGCCATATACTGCGGTGTCAGATTGGCGGGCACCGCTCATTCCTCCCCGTCTTCCGGCCGCTCCAGATCGGCCAGAACTTGTCGGGCCCGGTCAAGCTGGGCGTGGGGAACCATAAGCTTGATCTCGCCGCCCGGACTCACTAGGGCGGTAATGGTTCCTTCCCCATAAAGGAAAACCTCGATCCCCTCGGCCTTGAGCACGCTGCGCAGCAGGTCCGCCTCCAGCGGCAGGAGGCCATCGCGGAGCAGGCTTAGCTCTTTTTCGATCGCGTATCACCTCGGCAGAAATTCGGTTTATCGGGAATAGATTGGCCCTTCGCGGGCAAGGTAAGCCCCGGGAGGTGCTTTGATGAAGGCGACCACGACCAGTTGGACGGTGACCGGACTCGGAGCAGCGGTATCCAGCCTCGGAATCGGGATCCTCAACCGCAGGAATCTCGGAAAACTCGGCGCGGGTGTCTTGGGCTTTGGCCTGGCGCATGTCGCTCTGGGCCTGCTCGATATGATGCGGCCTTCCGTCAGGCGGTAACCTTCCTCCCGTACACAGCGGCATCGACAGCAAGGGTGCCGCTGTTTCACACTTTAACCTGTGGCGACGTAGCCTTTCTTTTTCAAGCAGGCCGGGCGGCCAAAAGCAAGCCACAACCGGAACCGCCGAATCGGCCAAGGTAAAATCGAAGTCGAGGAGGACGGCTTTGAGGGACACGCGCGCTCCTCCTCAGGATTTACCTGGTGAGGAGTTCGCGCTGGGCGTGGCAAGTCCTGCTGCAAGGGAAGAACGGTTTTTCTTTCGCAAAGGCTCCCAGGCATGCATCTGGGTCTATCTGGCCGTTTCGAACCGGTACCGCCTGCCGTCCGTCACCCACCGCACGTTCCCCCGTTCGTCGGTGCGGTAGACCTTGACCCCCGCCATCCGCAGCCGGGATAAGATCTCCAGACTCGGGTGGTGGAACTGGTTCCCCCGGCCGACCGAGATCACCGCCTCCCTCGGCCTGGCCGCGGCCAACCAGGCCGGGCCCGTGCTCGTGGCGCTGCCGTGGTGGGCCACCTTGAGCACGGTGGCGCGCAGGTCGTCTCCGGCGGCAATCAGCGCTTCTTCGCCGCGGCCGCCGAGATCTCCCGGCAGGAGCAGCGTTTGCCTGCCGTATCTCAATCTGATGACCAGGGAACCATCGTTTAGCTCATCCGGCATTGCCGCCTCCGCGTATGGGTAGAGAACGGCGCCGGACACATCCCGGCCGAGGGTGAAGGCCAGGCCGCGCCTGGCGCGCTGCCAGGGGATCCGGCGCTCTTTGAGCACGAGCAGGAAACGCCGGTATGTCTCGGAGGGATGCGGCCAGCCCGGGTCGAGCACGCGGCCGATGGACAGTTCGCCGGCGACCGCGGCCAGTCCGCCCACGTGATCGCTGTGCGGATGGGAGACGATCAGGAGATCGAGCCGGTTAATCCCCTGCCGGCGCAAGTAAGAAAGGACACGCGCGCCCGCCTCGTCCTCGCCGCCGTCGATCAGGGCCGTCCGGCCGTCGGGCGCCCGGATGAAGATACTGTCCCCCTGCCCGACATCCAGGAACGTCACCGAAAGCCCCTGCGGCGCGGCCAGGACCTGCCACCACACGAGGCCCGCCAGGACCGCGGCCAACAGGACCGCGCACCAGCCGAGGGGCAAGCGCGGCTTATTGTTCAGAAGATTCCTTTCCATACCCAATCCCACCATCCCTAGCAGGAGATAATACCCGGCAACCGCCGGCCAAGGCCAGGCGCCGAGGTTGCACGCCGCGCCCGGGATCTGCGCGCAAAGCCTGGCCGATGCCAGGATGAGATCCAGGAGGAGACCCAGCACGGCGAGGAGCGGTCCGGCGAGGAACGGGAACATGACGCCGAGCAGGCCCGCAACGAGCCCGATCTGTAGCGCCAACCCGGTCAAAGGAACCAATAACAGGTTGGTGAGCGGGCCGATCAGGCTGACTCTTCCGAAATGGGCGATCTGGATCGGGAGCACAGCCAGTGTGGCGGCCAGCGTGATCAGGATGGGCTTGCCGATGAAGCCTAAGTGTCCGGGCACCCAGTCCGCCCAGCGCGGGTAGAGGAAGATCAGGCCGGCGCAGGCCGCGAAACTCAACTGAAAACCGATCGTGCCCAATGAGCACGGCTGCCACAGCAGAACCACCACGGCCGCCAGACCGAGCACGTTGGCGGGATCGGCTCTCCGCGCGCGGACGGCGGCAACCCCGCCGGCCAGGGCCATAACGGCCGCGCGAAGCACGGGCGGCTTGGGCCCGCAGATGAAGATGTAGGCGATGACCGCCGGTACCGCCAAGAGCCAGGACCGCCAGGTACGCCAGCCGAGCAGACGGGCCGCTCCCAGCGCGAGGGCGACGACGAAACCGATGTGCAGGCCGCTGACCGAGAGGACATGCAGGGTGCCCGTATCGCGAAACCATCCCAACGTCTCGGGGGAGAGCTGCGGCAGGTCGCCGAAGAGCAGCCCGGCGGCGAGCGCGTGTTCCTCTTGGTCCAGAACGCCCGCCAGGGCCCGATCCATCGCCCCGCGCAGGGCAAGTCCCGCGCGGCGCAGCGGATAGCCGGTGCGCCGCGGCAGCATGTCGATGGTCTTGATAAAGAAATTGCCGTCCATCCCGGCCGCGGGCGCCGGCGCGAGACGGCCGCGCGCCTCAACCCAGCGCCCGTACTCGGGCGCACCGGGCACCACTCCCGCCCATAGCCTCACTTCGCGCGGGGTTTTTGACCAGGAACCGTTCCCGAGCCGCCAGGCAGCCACACGCACGCCCCGGTAGACCCCGTTGGCACGGAGCTGTATCTCCCCGTCCAGCCAACCGCGGATGCAGGTCACGCGCTTGGCCGTTTCCACCGGGAGCGGCGGAGCGACCGACAGGGCGCCGCCGGCGAGCACGAGCAGGACGGCCAAAGGCATCGCGAGGTCGCGCCGCCACCAGTACCAGGCCAGCAGCCCGCAACTCCCCGCCACCGCGAACGCGCACAAGGCCGGTCGCCACGGCCATAGATACGGCGCCAGCCCTATGCCGGCGGCCAGCGCCACCGCGGCCCAGAACAGAGGACGGCGTTTCACGGCGCGAGCAGGTAGGGTCTTAGTTTGTCAAGAGTTTTCTGGCCGATGCCCGACACATTCAACAGGTCCTCCACTTGGGCAAACGGCCCATTGGCTTGGCGATAGGCGATAATCCTCGCCGCCAGGGCGGGTCCGATCCCGGGCACGGCCTCCAGTTCACCCGCGCCGGCCTGGTTGAGGCGGACGGGGAACTTGGCCTTGGCGGCGGAGGCGGCGGTCGTTCCCCCGCCGCCGGAGTCGCCGCCGGCGGCGGGGCTCACGGCCGGTGCTTCGCCCTTACGGGGGAGGTAGATTTGTTCACCGTCCACGAGGCGCGCCGCCAGGTTGACCGCGCTCTGGTCCGCCTCGGGCAGGGCGCCGCCGGCCTTGGCCACCGCCTCGTAGACCCTGGCGGCGGCGGGCAAGATATAGACGCCGGGGTTCCTGACCGCACCGCAGACATGGACCACGGCCTGTGCCGGGGCGGGTGAAGCCTGCTCCTGGTCCGGTTCGGGCACCGCGACCGTCACCGCCCCCCGGGCGGCCTGACGCCAGGCCAGGATGCCGCCGCCGATCAGTGCTAGTGAGAGCAGAAAAACCAGAGCAAGGGTTTGCCGACGGGAGAAGTACATTATCATCCCCCCGGTGGTGAAATCCCTCCCTGGTGAAGCGCGAATCGAACCTCACCCCGCATCCATGACGCCCATTGGTAATGCCTTTTTATCGGGAATTTGCTTTCATACAGGATCAAACGTCCTCGGATCGCCAATTTGCAGATTTGCTAAAGAATGCGTCGTATAAGCTTTCATCTGTAAACGAATCTGGGTCGCGGGAGGCACTATCCGTCCTCCCGCACCCTCCCGGACCAAAGGGTGTGGTCGCACACCCTTTGGAATCCCGCGACCGGAACCAA
>JBLNCE010000184.1:0-3318 GCA_050260415.1 Bacteroidota bacterium
GCAAAGTGACATACTTGGAGGATCGCGATGCGTATCTTGGAATCGATCTTTTCCCCGGGCCTGACGGGCTTCTTCTTTGACGATCAACGCGCCATCAAGGCGGGGGCTGAACCGGACGGCCTGGCTTATCGCGGTATCCCCCTCACCGCCGGCTTTGATGCGATCAGAATCGCCGGTGAAAGCGTCTCGGTTCAGCTGGTGCTGGAGGATGGCACCATTGCCCACGGCGACTGCGCCGCCATCCAATACTCGGGGGCCGGCGGGCGCGACCCGGTCTTCCTGGCGCGCGACTATATCCCCGTTCTCGAACGGGAAATCGCCCCGCGCCTGCGCGGCCAAAGCGTGGACGAGTTCAGGCCCTTGGCCGCCGCGATGGATCAGATCGCCGACGCCAAGGGGCAGCGTCTGCATACCGCGATCCGCTACGGCGTCACCCAGGCGTTGTTGGACGCCTGCGCCAAGGCGCGCCACCGGTTGATGTGCGAAGTCATCGCGGAGGAGTACGGGACCGAGATCGCGCGCGCGCCGGTGCCCATCTTTACCCAGTCCGGCGACGACCGCTTCCTCAATGCCGACAAGATGATCATCAAGCGTGCGGAGGTCTTGCCGCACGGCTTGATCAACAACGTGCACACCAAACTGGGTGATAATGGGGAAATCCTGCTGGATTACGTTGTCTGGCTCAAGAATAGGATCGCGACCCTCGGCGGCCCGGGTTACCTGCCTGTCTTTCATCTGGATGTCTATGGTACGCTTGGCCTGGCTTTTCAAAATGACCTGGATCGGATCGCCGACTACCTGCGCCGTTTGCAGGAGGCGGCAAGCCCGCACCGGATCATGATTGAGGGTCCGTTGGACCTTGGCAATCGCGATGCCCAGATCGCGGCCTTTGCCGAGTTGCGCGGTATCTTGCGGAAAAAGAAGATTCCAGTCGGGATCGTGGCTGATGAATGGTGCAACAGCCTGGATGATCTGCGCGCTTTTGCCGATGCGGACGCGGTGGATATGGTGCAGGTCAAGACGCCGGTTCTCGGCGGGATCAACAACACCATCGAAGCCATTCTGTACTGCCGTGCACGCGGCGTCGGCGCGTACCTCGGCGGCACCTGCAATGAAACGGACCGTTCCGCCCAGGTTTCGGTCCATATAGCCTTGGCGACGCGGCCCGATCAGATGCTGGCCAAGCCGGGCATGGGCGTCGACGAGGGACTGTCCGTGGTTTATAACGAGATGCGCCGGGCATTGGCGGTCTTGGCGACGAGACCGGCGTAGACCTACAGGTAACCCGCGTAATCCATATAATCTGCGTTCCGGTACCTTTTTACATCTTTGTCCAGGGGGTCGTGCGGTGACTTATGCGGAATTCGAGCGGGAGTTGGCCGCCAATAAACTGCGGACCGCCTATTTCTTCCTCGGGGACGAGGAATACCTTGTGGAGCAGGGTATCCGGTCGGTGATCGACGCCGCGCTCCCCGGGCAGGAGCGGCATTTCGGCCTGGTCGAGATCGAGCCTGGGAGCCAAGCCGAGGAGGTAAAGCGCGCGCTTCTTTCGCCGGCATTCTTTGGCGGCAAACGTGTGGTGCGGATCCGCGATCTCGGCAAGGTCGCCCCTGAGGCGCAGGAGGCTTTAGCCGCCCTGATACATGGCTTGCCCCGCGGAACCTATCTCGCGATCGGCGGGCAACCCGATAAGAAACGGAAAGCGGCCAAGGCCGTCCTGGAGGCGGTGGCCGTGGTCGATTGCCCGCTCCTCAAACGCGGGGAGGCCATTAATTGGGCGCAGACGCTGGCAAAGCGGAAGGGGATGACGATGAACCCCGATGCCGCCCAACTCCTGGTCGAAACCACGGGTGCCCGGCTGCGCGCGATCGCCATGGAGCTGGAAAAAGCCTCCGTCTACCTGAACGGAGAGCGCCAGAACCTAACGGTGGCGGATGTCCGCCTCCTCCTGGGGCAGGAGAGAGAGGACGACATCTTCAGGATGATCGAGGCCGCCGGTGCCGGCGAGCTTGAGCGGGCACTCCAAATCCTGGCGGATCTGATCGTGCTCGGCGAGCCGGAGCAGGTGCTCTTGACCCTGCTGGCACGCCAGGTCCGTCAGGTCCTGCTCGCGGGGTATTTACGCGATTCCGGCCGGAATAGCCAGGAGATAAGCGGCTGCCTGGGCGTCCCCCCATTTGTGGTCGAGAAGCTGCTGCGGCAGGCCGGGAGACTGGGTTTTTGGCGCTGCCAGGCGCTGATGGAGCGGATGCACCAGGCGGATGTACGCGGCAAACTTGGCGAGCGTGACTTGCGTCTCGAGCTCGAGCTGATCTTGTTCGCCATGACGGCATGAGGCGAGGCATGCGGCAAGACGAACGAGGGAGCCGTGCGGCTCCCTCGTGCCATTCTGTTAGGCCTTTTGCTCCAATGCGTTGATCTTTCGCGTCAAACGCGATTTTCTGCGCGCGGCCGTATTCTTATGAATAAGGCCTGTCGCCGCCGCCTGGTCCAGTTTTTTCGTCGCGTATATCAGATCGGCGCGCGCTTCCCCGGAGTTGGCGCTGATGGAGGTGGTGACCTTCTTTACCGCCGAGCGCAGGGCGGACCGTTTGGCCTTATTGGCTTCCCGGTGCGCGACGCTCAGTTCGGCTCTTTTCTTCGCGGACTTGATATTTGGCACTACGTGTCACCTCCCCTTCGGCACCAACGGCTATTATAACACAGGATGAGGCAGGAAAGCAAGAAACCGCGCTATTTCTTGTTGGCGAGGTCGCCCTCCTGAGGTTTGAGCGTCTTGCTGAGCGTTGCTGTGATCGTGCCGTTGCTACTCTTATCCTTGACTTCGCCGATCGTTATCTCGCAGATGGGCTCGGTCACCACGTCGATGACTTCGCCGGCCTTGTTCTTCACTTCCTGTACGACGCGTTCGATGACGAAGACCATGCCCTTGGCCACGCCGTCACTTGTGCCGATGTCCAGATACACCTTGTTGCCGACCACGGCGGCCACGCTGCCGCTGATGGGACCCGCCGCGGCGGTCGCGGCAGGATCGACTTTGGCGAACTCCTCGGTGAGCTTGGCGCAGAATTGGTTGATCGCCGAGCGGGAAGCTTTCCCGAGGATGGTTTCCTCGAACCGGTCCGCACCGAACTGAACATGGGGGAAGTTGGATAGGGACAGATTGACGCCGGTCTGCCTGGACTCACCCTTGCCCGCGACGGCGGCGATAATCTCCGCCGTGGTCGTATCGACGATCCGGCCATCCAATGCCACTCTGGCCGTCGAGGCCTTGAGCCCCACACCGCCGACACCTATGTTCTTGTCGTCAACGGTGAA
>JBLNCE010000185.1:0-4172 GCA_050260415.1 Bacteroidota bacterium
CGCCGTAACGGATCTTTGCCTCGACCCGGAGCGAAGGGGGCACTGGTTCGCCGTAGGCAATCCAGTTGACCGCCTCCGCCGTGAGTTCGTCCTCGTAGAGCGCGTCTTCCGGTCCGACCACCACTTCGCCGCGCTCGGGGCGGAGCTCGAGCACATAGAGAGGTTCCGGCGCGGATATACCCAACCCTCGCCGCTGCCCGACGGTGTAGCCCGCAATGCCCTGATGATACCCGAGCACACGGCCCTCGCGGTCGACGATGGGGCCGGAGGCAAGTGAACTCACCCCCCTTGCCGGGGACGTATCCCCCCTCTCTTCCGTGGAAGAGAGGGGGTTAGGGGATGAGTTCGCTCCATCCACGTATGACCGCAGAAACCCTTCATAATCGTTATCCGGCACGAAACAGATCTCCTGGCTCTCACCCTTTTCCGCCACGGGTAGGCCCAGGTGCCGGGCTTTCTCCCTTACCTCGCCCTTGGTCATCTCCCCCAAGGGAAAGAGACTCGCCGCCAGTTGCGCCTGGTTCAAGCCATAGAGGGCATAGCTCTGGTCCTTCCTGGCGTCCGCCCCGCGCCGGAGCAGGTAACGGCCGCGCGCCGCCTCATAGCCGGAGCGGGCGTAATGCCCCGTGGCCAACCGGCCGGCCCCCAGCGCGCGCGCCTTCTGCAGCAGGGCGCCGAACTTGACGCGGGTGTTGCAGGCCAGGCAGGGATTGGGCGTCACGCCCCGCAGATAAGCCTCGGCGAAAGGGGCGATGACCTCATCGGCGAACGATTCCTGAAGGTTCAGGACGTAGTAGGGGATACCAAGCGCCGCGGCGACTCGGCGCGCATCCTCGACCGCGGCCAGGGAGCAGCAGCCGCCTTCTCCTTGGCCGCCCGGCAGCCACGCGGGCCAGATCTGCATCGTCGCCCCGATTACCTCATGCCCCGCCTCAACGAGCAAAGCGGCGGCGACCGAACTGTCCACGCCGCCGCTCATGGCCACCAACACCCGCTCTCTAGCCACGGCGCTGTTTATAATCCTCGATCGCCTTGTGCACCGCGTCGGCCGCGAGGTTGCTGCAGTGCATCTTGTTGGGGGGCAGGCCGCCCAGCGCTTCGGCGACGGCCTCCCGCGTCACGGCCAGCGCTTCGTCGAGGGTCTTCCCCTTGACCATCTCCGTGGCCATGCTGCTCGTGGCGATGGCGGCGCCGCAGCCGAAGGTCTTGAACTTGACGTCCTCGATGCGGTCGTCTTTGACCTTGAGATAGATCTTCATGATATCGCCGCAGACCGGATTGCCGACCTCGCCGACCCCGTCGGGCGCCTGGATCTCGCCCACATTGCGGGGGTTCTGAAAATGGTCCATCACCTTATCCGTGTACATTCAAGACACTCCTTCCGCCGGTGCGCCTCATAGAGCGGGGACATCGCGCGCAACCGGTCCACAATGCCGGGGAGGATGGAGAGGACATAATCCACGTCCTCCGCGGTGTTTTCGCGTCCGAGCGTCAGCCTGAGCGACCCGTGGGCAATCTCGTGGCAGAGCCCCATCCCGAGGAGCACGTGCGACGGCTCGAGCGAACCGCTCGTGCAGGCGGAGCCGCTCGAGGCGGCCACGCCGGCCAGGTCCAGGTTGAGCAGGAGCGACTCGCCCTCGATGAATTCGAAGCTGAAGTTGGCGTTGCCGGGCAGCCGTTTGGTCCGATGACCGTTCAGGCGGACGTGCTCGATACGGCCGAGGACGCCGTCGATCAGCCTGTCGCGCAGGCCGGTGAGATGCGCCGCGTGCCCGGGCAGTTCCTCGACGGCATACCGCAGCGCCGCCGCCAGGCCGACGATGCCCGCCACGTTCTCCGTTCCCGCGCGCCGGTTTCGTTCCTGGCCCCCGCCGTGGATCAGCTGGGTCAGCTTGACGCCGCGCCGCGCGTACAGGACGCCGATCCCCTTGGGGCCGTAAAACTTGTGCGCCGAGAGGGAGAGCAGATCCACCCCGAGCTCGCGCACGTCGACCGGGATGGCGCCGACCGCCTGCACCGCGTCCGTATGAAAGAGCACGCCGCGCTTCTTGGCGATGGCGGCCAGTTCCCGGACGGGCTCGATCGTCCCGACCTCGTTATTGGCCAGCATGACCGAGACCAGAACCGTATCTTCCCTGAGCGCCGCCTGTAATTCATCCGGGGAGACCAACCCGTCGGCATCCACCGGCAGGTAGGTGACGTCGTACCCTTCTTTTTTGAGGTAACCCATGGCGTCATAGACCGCGTGGTGCTCAACGCCCGAGGTGATCAAGTGCTTGCCCTTGCCGCGCAGCGCGTGTGCCGCGCCCTTGATGGCCATATTATCCGCTTCCGACCCGCCGCTGGTGAAGATGATCTCCGCCGGGTCGGACGCTCCCAGGAGCCGGGCCACGTCCAACCGCGCCTGGTCGATGGCGGCCCTGGCCTCGCGGCCGTACCAATGGATACTCGAAGGGTTGCCAAACTTCTCCGTGTAATACGGCCGCATCGCCTCGAAGACCCGGGGGTCGACCGGCGTTGTGGCCGCATGATCCAAGTAAACACGTCGCATCCTTGTCATCTCCCTTTGCTCATGAACGGGTGAAGGGGGCGAGGGGTAAAGCTGAACGGGTGAGCGTAGTTGTTGAACGGGTGAAGGGGTGAACGAGTGAGGGGGTGATTGTGGTAATGTCTAATGGAGTTAACCCCATGGAGTTGTGACGCGGATTACCGTCACCCGTTCACCCCTACACCCCTTCACCGTTCACCTCGTCACCCCTTCACGTTCCCCGCAAGCTCCTCCGCCTGTCGGCGCATATCTTCGAGGGTTGTCGAGTCGAGCACGGCGATCATGCTGTCCCGCAGTCTCTCCCAGAGCAGGCGGGTGACGCAATACGGCGCCTGGCGGCATCCGCCTGCACCCCCGCCGGATACGCAATCCGTAGGGGCGATCGGTTCCTCGACGGCCCGCATCACGTCACCTACCCTGATCTCCCCCGGAGGCCGCGCGAGCCGGTAGCCGCCCTGGGCTCCCCTGACGCTGGCGACCAGTCCCGCCCGGCGCAAGGGACCCATGAGTTGCTCGAGGTAGGACTCGGAGATCCCCTGGCGTTCGGCCACGGTCCGCAGGGCGATGGCCCCCCGATCGTATTGCAGCGCCAGGTCGAGCATGGCCCGCACGCCATACTCGCCTCTCGTTGAGACGCGCATCTCGGCCTCCCGACCCCGGGAACCATGGGAGTTACCAACCCCTTGCCCCGGGCGGCGATTTAATTCCGAGTAATATACTCGTCTTTAAACATATCTTAGCATTCACCTTCATGCGTGTCAATATCCCATCCCTGCGATTTTGACGCTACCCGCCGGGAGAGTTTTTCTCTCGGGGTCGGAATCGGTATCGCGATCGGCATCGAACCCTGAACGCGCACCCTTGAAAGCCCTTCGCGCCCGAATCCGATACCACTTTCGATACTGGGTCGCGCGCGTGTTTTCGGGTCTAATCTGTAATTTTCGTTAAAAAACGGCTCTCCTGTTGACATCCGGCAAGAAGGAATGTATGCTTGTCTGGAGAGAGGGGGTGTCCCCCGGTGGGAAAATCGAAAGGCACCTCGGCGATATCGGTTAGGGAATACATCCGCGACACCTACGGCCAGGAAGGCCTCGAACGAGTCATGGCGGCGGTCGATCCGGAAACGGCGCGCATGCTTGACAACGTTATGCCCATCTCCTGGGTACCGGCGGACAAGATCAGGGAGTTTTACCGGATCGCCAACAAGCTGCTGGGCGACGGCACCACCGCCCTCTACCGGCGAATCGGGGCTGCCAACGCGGAACGTGACCTGCCGCGCTTCTTCAAATCCTTGCTCGCCCTGGCCGGTCCGGAGATGGTCTTCGGCATGTTTGGCATGGTCTGGAAGATGTACTACGACACCGGCCAGATCAAGGTAATCAAGAAGGAACCGGGATTCATCGCCGTGGAGATCAAGGGTTTTGAAGACGCGGGCGAGGAATTCTGCGAGGACCTCTGCGGGTACTGCGAGACCCTCCTGGCCTTGATTAAATTGAAGAATCCACGCTTGACCCACACGCGTTGCGCGGGTAGGGGCGATGAGAGCTGTATCTTCGAGGGAAGATGGGATGAGTGAGGCGCCCCGCGGGAGGTTGATCCTCCCTGCGGCAGGTTGATCCCGCCC
>JBLNCE010000186.1:0-12747 GCA_050260415.1 Bacteroidota bacterium
CGGCTTTAACGCCAGCGTATAATGTTATTTGCAGATGTGCCCGGGTGGCGGAACTGGCAGACGCGTACGTTTGAGGGGCGTATGGGCAACCGTACCGGTTCAAGTCCGGTCCCGGGCACCACATGAATACCATACTGCTGCGGCAGTCGGTTCGGCGAAGAGCCAAACCCTTAGGGAGTCTTCCCGGGGATCGAACTCAAGCCGGCGGACAAAAGCTCGTAGCAGTTTTCTTTTTCTCTTATTGTTGGCGCTTATGGCCGCCTCCCAGGTAGCAGAATATATCAAGGATCTCCTCGGCGGACACCGGCTAAGGCATCAGCTTGTCCTCCGCCTCTTCTTTAGTATATTCGCATGGGGCGAGGAAGAGGCTGATGTCTACTGGCACTACCGCTATCCGATTCTAGGGTGATTACTGAACTGACGCGAGCGTTCCTCGCTCCCGTCAAACTTGGAAGAGGCGAACCCCGAGGGCAAGACGTTCTTACCGGCGGGGTATAACGATTATTATATCAACTCTGAGCAGTTGTTTTCGTCTGGCCCCGCGAAGGCGCGATCTACGCGGGGATCTGCAACAGGATGATCGTGTATAGGGTCTGGTGTTGGTGGCGCCGGAACCGACGCCGACGCATTGAAGGACAAGCGTGAATAGAGGCTTGCAAGAGACGGGCCTTTAGGTTTGAGCGAGGATGCCGAAAAATGAAGTAAGGATGATAATTATAAAAACCATCACATCCAGTCAAGTATCGTAATTAGCTGTTTTGGATCGTGCCTTGCCCCAGTAAGCTCCCTTGTGCTCCCTGTTGCGTATTTGACACTATCATTGCTATTGATATAATGAGCGTGAACGATCTGTTCACAGATTGAACCATTCGCAGTTAGAGCCAGTTTGACATAACCCGCGACTGATCGGCGTAAACTACGCCGGTGGTGATGCGGGTATGTGTGCTATTATACGACGCAAAAAAACCGCCAATACTAGGCGGAGGAGGGGGAGGGAGATGCGGAGCGCTAACGTTGTCTCGATTGAGACCGCGCGCTTCAAAGGTGAGCGGACAACTCCTGATGGCTTATCGTTTTGTCCAGCCAAAAGAGAAAGACAATACCTAAAGCTAACCAAGGAAGATAAACAAGAATTACATCGATTGATGACAGGGAGGGCAAAGGAAGGAGACGACGATTAGTCCATGAGGCGGGGCGAAGTCTACTATGCGGCCGTGCCATACCTGCCTGAAGCCCCATTGACATTTTTCGTTGAAGACCTAAATGACGAACAACAGGGGCTCGGTACCGGTAGGCTTATGCAACAAACACCCGAAGAAAACTTCAGGAGAGACGGAAAGAACCCCGAATTCAAAGTAGTATTACCCTTTAAGAGACGAATGGTACTTCTGGTTTCTTCGGAGGAGGCTCTAAATGATCCGGACACCCAAAGCGTTTTGGTGATGCCGATACATACTATTTACGAAGAACAGGCCAAAACTCACCCTTTTTACCAAAAACTTATAAGTGCAAATTGCTTTCCTGAGGCTTTTTACTTGGGGGAGCGATCTGGCCGCAAATCCTCTATTTCGATCACCCAGGTGAAGCATATCTCAAAGAACTTGATTTTTGATAAAGTACATTGGTCTCTCACGCCGGAGGAAATGACTAGCGTCGATGTGCGCTTTGCCGACTGCATGGGCAGTTCAATTATACTTGCATGTCAAGTTTGTGATCGTGCTTGCCAGACATGCGAGATCCTGAAGACCGCCAACCAGTTGCGAAGAGTTTAATTTAAGTAAAAAAAGGGAAATGCAGCATGGTAGAAGGCTTCTACTATGTCTGCCGGTATTGCGTGTCAAACAGTGACGCGCCGAGACCGGAGACAAGGCGACTGCGCTACCGCGTATGCGGTAGAGAGCATCGCGGCCCTAATCATAGCGCGCTAAAGGGTAGTACATAAAGAACCGAGAAAGAGGCGACGCCGCCTCTTTTCTATTGAATCAGAAGCCAAGGCGGTGCAAATAGGAACGTCCGTGTGGCATTCATTCTGTATCCAGTCCCTGGCACAAAGATAGGCGGCAAGAGTCCGTACACTAAATGGTTCGGATGTTTAGGCCACCCCTACTGCCTGGCCATACGTCTAGATTCCCCTTCCTCCTCATAAGCATTAAGAGCGTTTTTCGTGGGGGGGCGGAGTATGGCCGGATGCCAACGGTTGCGCGTATTATTGGCCGGACTCATGCTTGTTCTCATTGCCCCCGCCGCGGCCGCGCCGCCGCAGTGCAGTATCCTGATCAACCTGCCCGCGCTCAGGCTTTACCTCTATCGCGACGGCCAGCTCCTGCACGACTACCCGGTCGCCGTCGGCAAGGCGAGTACGCCCACTCCGGTCGGGGAATTCTCGATCATCTGCAAGGTGCGCAACCCCGTTTGGTACCCGCCGGGTAAAAAACCTGTTCCCCCCGGACCCGAAAACCCGCTTGGGGAGTGGTGGTTGGGGCTCAGCGCCAAGGGTTACGGCATCCACGGGAACAGAAACGAGTCGTCCATCGGCCAAGCGGTATCCTTGGGGTGCATCAGGATGCACAACCGGGATATCGCGCAATTGGTCCAGTTCGTGGGCACCGGCGTACCCGTGAAGATCGTCTACCAGCCTTTTGCGCTCAAAGAAGATCCCGATACCGGGCTCAGCTTGCTCTGGGTCGGGAATGACATCTACCGCCGGGCTCCGGCGGCCGCGGCTCTGGCCTTTATGCATGCCGCCGCCACCCTGACCTGGCATGAGCCGCTCCTGCATACGCTCCTGGCAAAGGGGCTGGAGAGCGGTTGGCATGAAGTCCCCCGGCCCGTGGAGGCCTTTGTGCGCGAGCAACGCGTTGGCGTGGGATATCAATGCCGGGGGCAACTCTGGTTCCCGCGCGCGGATCTGAAGAGTCTGCCCGGATGGGAGCGACTGGCGGCCGGCGGCGGCGATGTCGGCCTGGAGGAACTCTCTTTGGCCGCCGCGGAGACCCTAACCTGGCGGTATAACCCATCCACCAGGACCATCACTTTCTTGCCAGCCAGGCTGCGGATGGGCGACGAAGTTAGGGAAGATGCGGTCCGGGTGCATGAGGGCAGGGTCATGATTAAGACCGAAGCACTGGCGGACTTGGTCGGCGAAACGGTCGAAACGGTAAGGGCGGCGCTGCAGGATCCGTTTTCCACGGCCGGCGCCGACACGGAGAGACCCGGTGAGACCTGGTCCTCGATTGGGTGGGGGGCATTTCTGGGCTGGAGGCTGATTTGGTCGGAGGAGACCTGGGAAGTGCTGGTTGAAGAGAACCCTACTAGCGCGGGAGTTTGGTCCGCTCCGTTATGACCCCGGGCCGGCAGGAGTCTATGATACCCGATCTACGTTCCGGAACGCATCCGGGATGGGTGAGGCAGGTTTCGCCCCTGCAAGAGACCGGTGGATACGAGCGTGCGGCATCCCCTTCCCATGTAGGGGCGCAGCATCCGGCCCCCGTGCCGCGTCGTTGAAACTAGAGCGATCGGCTACTACGGCGGAGGAGGCTGCTGCGCCCATTACCCGAACCCATCTTGCCAAGAAAGGGATCAACCAACATCCCCCGCCCAGAGCGGGGGTTAGTCAGCTTACGACTGCCCCTGCAGCAGGCGGCCCAGGGCCAGCGAGGCAACCTCCGACTGCAGGAGAGCCTTGAGGTGCTCCAGGTCGCGGCCCAGAATCGCCGCGGAGACGTCAGTCGAGAGTCCTAGACGCGAGGAGAGGGCGGTCACCAATTTTTCCCGGCTCAGGAGATCGAGCGTCAGCCAGTCCCTGTCCAAGAGGCTCTGGGCCTCACCGGGTCCTAGACCCATCTGGATCAGGCGGTCGAACAGGATACTCTTTAGCCCGTCTTGGGCCGCGCTCCAGTCGCCCCGAGCGATCGCCGCCGCCGCGTCGGGGGTCAGGAGACCTTTTGTGAGGCCGCTCAGACGCGAGATCAAGTCGTTGGTGTTGACCTTTCCCGTGGCCTTGACCACCCTGGCGAATCCGTCCGGTCCCGTTAGCGTTGTCAGCTGATCGTTGACCAGGACTTGCTCGATCGTTGCGGCGGCGTTGTTCCTCAGGATCAGGGCCAGGGGATCCACCTGTACCGCCACGGGCTCACCGTTGTCTTCCGGCATGACGGTCACCGTACCCGCTTCGGGATTGACCTCCATGACAGTTCCGCGCTTGCTGCCGAACGCCAGTGCCTTATCGACCATCCAGGCCGTCTCCGCTCTCGTGACGACGGCTCCCGGCAGGAAGGACGTGCCGTACGACGGCGGCAGATAATCGAGGCGCCTGGCGATCTCCACGAGACGAAAAGCCCAGTGCGATTTCGGGACATCGGGATAGCTGGGCGTCCAGTCCTCGCCGAAGACCTGCTCCTTGGTACCGACCCGCATAAGCCGGTCCAGCATCGCGACCATCTCGGCCCTGGTGATGGCCTTGTCCGGCCTGAACGTGCCGTCGGGATACCCCTCGATAATCCCGCTTTGCACCAGGGTGGCTATTTCCTTGCGCGCCCAGTGCTTTGCGGCGTCGCTGAAAGGCGTTGTTTCGGCCGGGGTCAGGCCGAACGCCTTGGCGGCGATGCGGGCGAACTCGGCCCGGCTGACGAATCGGTCTGGTTTGAACGTACGATCTGGGTATCCGACCAGGATGCCCTGGCGCATCAGGTTTTTAACCGCCGCGCTTGCCCAGTGGTTTTGCACGTCGGCCGGAACCGCCTGCGCGACACCGGCGGTCAAAAAAAGCATGATCAGGGCCGCCAGCGCGATGATTGGGAGACGACGCGTTCTAGAGTACATGGCCTAGCCTCCTTCTTGGATTGGCCCGGATTTCGAAAGCACCATGCCGGTAGGAGTTACTTGTCCGGCGTTGACCTGTGAAATCCAGGCAACAAACATCAGAGTTTACGTAAAACTAATGGCGTTTATTTCGCGCCCATATCCGGAAGACCTTTATGTAAATAGTGGTCTTGCTACCAGCGCCTGTGACAGTGTCCGGTAAGGACTCCCGTCCCGTCCTTTTCTGCCGGCCGCCCGTGTACGCCGTACGCGGGATCGATATACTGTTAAAGGGCGGGAACGATTCCCGCCGAGAGAGGGGGTAAGTTATGCAGACAGTTAGTTGTATCACCAGAAGCGTAACCCCGCGAACCAAGGTCGAGCTCTTCAAGCTCCTCAAGGTGCTTGCCGAAGTGCAGGTGCAATCGATCATTCCCGTCGAAGTGCAAGTGCCCAAGTGCCCGGACAGGTTGATCGACGTGAACATCACCACGGCCAACGAGACGTTCCATGTCTTCACCGGCAAGCTGGTCAAGCAAGGCACGCTGGTCGTGACCATCGAATTCTGTGACGAAGACGATGATGAACGGTGCTTTACCACCACCGTCCCGTTCATGGCTGTCGTAGAGGCAACCGGCCTTTGCCCGGACAGGGACGTTGATATCCAGTTCAAGAACGTCCTCATCGAGAACGATCTGCAGCTCGTGCACGGCGTCCTCACCGGGAAGGTCCACCTGGTCGAGCAAGTAAAGGTCAGCGAGTTCGTCCAGCGTTTCCTGGAGGTTCAGGATATGCCGGTCACTGTTACAGGTGTCGTCAGGCAGACGCCGCCGGTAAAAACCATTTGCGGCCGCGTTCATTAAGCAAGTATCACGATGAAGCCAGTCCTTTACGCGTTCCAACCATCTAGGCCATAAAGACCGGGCCGACCCGGACCATAACCCGAACTCACCCCCGGCGTTCTTTTCAGGTCTTGACCTGGAAGGGCGCACCCATCACATGGGGGCGGGGGTGAGTTCTTGTACGGGGCTTTTGGCGGGGTATACCGGAGATCCAGGGAACCATCCGCCGGTCGATTGCGTCAAAGAAGCAGAACAGCCCGACCGCGACAGCAGATCGTCCTTGACTCGCGCCCGCAACTCCGCTAAGATTCAGGTCAGACGGGGAGCACGCGCGATTCACGACGGTATCGCAGGCGGAGGGCGGCATGGACGAGCTTGCGTTAATCCAGCGCTGCCAGGCGGGGGAAATGGACGCCTTTGAGGAACTTCTCGGCCGGTACGAAGGGCTGGTCTACAACCTTACCCATCGTTATTTCGGCAGCCAGGCCGAGGCGGCTGACGTGGCGCAGGAAGCCATGCTAAAGGTCTTTCGCCGCATCAGCGAGTTCAAAGGTCATTCATCCTTCAAGACCTGGCTTTATCGGGTTGTTACCAATCTCTGTCTCGACACTTTACGCAAGCACCGAACGCCGCCGCTCTCCCTCGATGAGCTTGAGGAGGACGGCAAGACCTTGCCGGACCTGCCTTCCAAGGGCGAAGATCCAGAAGGCGCACTGGAACAAGCCGAGTTAAGGGGGATACTCGGCGATCTCTTGGCCACGCTGGCGGAAGATCACAGGATCATCATTGTCCTGCGCGACGTGGAGGGACTCGCTTACGAGGAAATCGCCGCTATTCTCGGCTGTTCGCTGGGAACCGTTAAGTCCAGATTGGCAAGGGCGCGTGAGGCGCTGCGCCGGAGGTTCCTCGCGAGCCCTCGTACGAAGGGTTGGCTGGAAGGGAGGTTGCAGGCATGAACTGCATTGGTGTTCGCCGCCGACTATCGGCCTATACCGACGAACAGACGACCGCCAGGGAACACCTGGCGATAGGCCTGCACCTCAGCAATTGCCAAGCTTGCCGACGGCGATTCGAGGAGATGCGCGGTATTCGTCTGGCACTGCTCGGCATGCCGCGCGTCCCGGTCCCCCAAGAGTTTACCCAGGGATGGCGGGCCAGGATCCGCCGTGAAACCCCGGCCGCGGCGCTCCCGAAGCGCCGGCCATGGGTGTTGGCGGCGGCCGCGGCGGTACCGGCCGCGGCATGCGTGATTCTGGCGCTCGCGGGGGTCGCGCTCTTTCTGCCGCGCTCCCAACGCGGTGCTGAGATCGCCAGGCCGCCGGAGGGGCAGGCACGTGCATTAACCGCGGCCAAAGCATTCCCCGCGCCATCAGAAGGACGGAGCTTGAAAAGCACAACCCCCGCGCCGGAGGCGGCCATGTCCGCGCGTGTGCCCGCGCCGGAGGCCGAGCACGGATTCGGAGCCCCGGGAGATACGAGCCGGCGGGAGACTGCCACCGGCAAAGCACCCTCCGGTGTCGGGTCCGAAGCTGCGGCGCCCCAACCGATGGGCGAATCCCCCAGGGCCGGCTGGTCTGGTGCCGCAACGGCTCCGCGCGCGCTCGGAATTGACGCCGGCAGGGCGCTGGCCCCGGATGGCATGTGGCGGGTATGGTTGGTGGCGGTTGGGCCGCGGCAAGCCGCCCTTGTCAGGGCGATGGTGAGCGCCGGACTCCTGTCTCCGCGCGCCGTGCATACATCCTTGGAAGCCCCCATGCTCCTTCGGGAGGGTCTGAGCTATTCGGCGGCCCAGGAGATGAAGCAGATGCTGGAGGAAGCCGGCGGGCAAATCGTGATCGAATTGGTGACACGGTGATGCGCGCGGCGCGCGAGGATTGGTGAGGGCCGTTAGGGACGAGGACGTCTTGGGGAATGGCTTTTATACGGTTTCCGGCCTGGCGCGCCTAGTGAAAACGATTCTGGACGAGGCGCCGGTCCTGCGCGGGATCTGGGTGCGCGGCGAGATCGCGGGGTTTAACCACCATGGCTCCGGCCATATGTACTTCAACCTCAAGGATGCCGGCGCCCGACTGCGCTGCGTGATGTTCCGCGGGCAAAACCGGGACCTTCGCTTCCGTCCGACGGACGGTATGGAGGTCCTCGCTTTCGGTTCGATTTCCGTTTACGAACGCAACGGCGATTACCAGCTATATGTCGAGGCGTTAGAGCCCGCGGGACTCGGGGCGCTATATCTGGCCTTCGTTCAGCTTCGCGAACGCCTGGCCCGCGAAGGTCTGTTCGATGAAGCCCGGAAACGGGCGCTCCCCGCTTTTCCCAGCCGTATTGCCCTCGTAACCTCTCCCTCCGGCGCCGCCGTGCGCGACATGATCAAGATCCTCCGCCAGCGCCAGCCGGGTGTGGACATTGTGGTCGTGCCCGTTTTGGTCCAGGGCGCGGAGGCCGCCGCCAGTATTGCCGCCGGTTTGGCCATGGCTTCGGGACTGGGTGTGGATCTCATCATCGTTGGCCGCGGCGGTGGTTCGCCCGAGGAATTATGGCCTTTTAACGAAGAGATCGTGGCGCGGGCCATCGTGGCCTGCCGCCCCCCCGTGATCTCAGCCGTCGGGCACGAGATCGACGTCACCATCGCGGACTTTGCCGCCGACAGGCGCGCGGCCACGCCGTCCGCGGCCGCCGAGATGGCCGTGCCGGACGTTCGCCAGGTGCTGGCCAATCTCCAAGCCCTGTCCCGCCGGCTGATCGCCCTGCTCCGGAGGAAGCTGACGCTGGACCGCGCGGCCGTCTCCCGCTTGGCCGGCAGCGTGGTGCTGGTCAAACCGGAGAAGTTGCTGGCCGCGCCGAGACAGAGGCTGGACGAAGCTTGGAGGGACATGGTGCGCGCGGGCCGACAGACCCTGGCGCGCGCCGGTCAACACCTGGCCGCAGGCGCGGCGCGGCTGGAATCCTTGAGTCCGCTGGCCACGCTCGGCCGCGGTTATTCAGTCTGCCTTTCCGAGGATGGAAAGGCCGTACGCGATGCGGCCTCGGTCAATCCGGGCGACGAATTGCGGGTCTTGCTCCAGCGAGGACGCCTATACTGCACGGTACGGGCAAAGGAGGAGCTTCATGACTGAGGATGTGGCCAAGAAGACTTTCGAAGAGGCCATGACGCGCTTGGAGGAGATCGTGGCCAAGCTGGAAGCCGGTGATATCGCCCTGGAGGAGAGCATGGCCCTTTTTGAAGAAGGCGTGGGTTTGGCGCGCTTCTGCCAAGGCGCGCTGGCCGCGGCCGAGGGACGCCTGGAAATGCTGGTGGCGGGGGGCACGGTGCCTTTTCCCACGGAGGAAGGGGGCGCGGGTCGTAATGGACGCACCGGCGCTGCTGATTAGTTACGCCGATCTGATCGAGACGGAACTCAAACGCTGTCTGGCTCCTGAGCCGGGTGTCCCCGCGGTTTTGTGCGAGGCGATGGCATACAGCGCGTGCGGCGGTGGCAAGCGTTTTCGCGGCGGCCTGGCGATGGGAGCCTGTGTCGCCGTGGGCGGGCGGGCCGAGCAGGCCTTGCCGGCCGCTTGCGCCTTGGAGATGGTGCATGCCTTTTCCCTGATCCATGACGATCTTCCTTGCATGGACGACAGCGATCTCCGCCGGGGAAGGCCGACCTGTCACCGAGTATACGGTGAAGCCCTTGCTCTCCTGGCGGGCGACGGATTGTTGGTCCGGGGCGTTCAGATCCTTTGCGCGGACAAGTTGCTCGCGCCGGAAGCGACTTTGAGCGTGGTGCGCATTCTATTGGCGGCATTGGGGATCGGCGGGATGGTGGGCGGGCAGGTCATGGACATGGCGGCGGAGCATACGTGCCCCTCCCTGGAGGAGTTGCGCGCGCTGGACGCCGCCAAGACCGGGGCGCTGATTCGCGCCTCCGCGCGCATTGGCGCGATCGCCGGGGGAGGCGGCCTTCTTGAACAGGACGCGCTTGACGCTTACGCGGCCTCGCTGGGTCTGGCCTTTCAGATCGTTGACGATCTGCTGGACGTGACGGGCGACGCCGCCGCGCTCGGTAAACCCGCCGGGGCGGATAGCAAAAACGGCAAGGCTACCTATCCGGGCCTCCTCGGCCTGGATCGAGCCAGGGAGTTGGCGGACCGGGAGATCGAGCGCGCAATCGAACAATTGGCGCCATTCGGAGAGAGGGGCGCGTTCCTGGCGGAATTGGCACGATACGTGGGGGCAAGGGATAGGTAAACCGGACTGTTCTAGGCTTGTTCCACTTCAGGCGGGACCAGTGGGGAAAAGGCTACGCGGCGATGACGACCCGACGGCGGAAACCCCTCATCGCGGTCTCTCAAATACCAGATCGAAGGCATTGCCAATGGGCGGCACGGATGCCGGGCATGTCCTCCGGAGCGGATGCGAAGGAGGGTGGGGTTCGAAGCAGGGATATGGGCTTTAGCGCGCCTCTGCCAAGAGCGGTGTCAACTCGCCGCGGTGATAGACATACAGCCGGTGCAGAGCCCTGGTCATGGCCACGTAAAGCAATTTGACGTCCAGTTCGTTGGCCCGGTACTTGTCGCGGCCGGCATCGGCGATCATAACCACGTCGAATTCAAGACCTTTGGCCAGATATGACGGTACGATCACCACGCCCCCGCGGTATTCCGCTTCCTTGCCCGTAACAACCTGCGCCATGATGCCGTGCTGTTCAAGCAGATCCCGCCACGTCTCGCATTCGGCGGCCGTCTTGCCGATCACGGCCGCCGTTTTGTATCCATGGTTCAGAGCCTCCCGGATTCTGCCCTCGATATCCCGGGCGGCCGCCGCGGGATCCTCCACCCGGACGACGCGCACCGGCTCGCCGTGCCTGATGACCGGCACGGCCATGGCCAGCTTGGGATCGGCCAGCCGCGCGAGCACCCGGTTGGCGGCGGTCATGATCTCCACCGTGGTGCGGTAACTCCGTTCCAGGGTCAGCATCTCCGCCTCGTCCGCGAAGACCTCCCGGCGGATCTCCTCCCAGTCCCGTATGCCCCGATAGGAATGAATCCCCTGCGCCAGATCCCCGAGGATGGTGAACGAGGCGTCCTTGATCAGCTTCTTCAGGGCGTAAAGCTGAAAGACGCTAAAATCCTGCGCCTCATCGATGACCAGGTGTTTGAGGCGGATCTTTTCATCCAGGCCGAAGAGCCGATATCTCAAGTAGAGTAGGGGGGCGATGTCTTCGATCTCGACCGCGCCCGCATCCAGGTTGGCCAGGGAGTGTGCCTGCACGAATCCCGCGAGTTCCTCGCGGAGCCTTCCCGCCGCCAGATCTCTGAAATGGCGCGCCAGGAACTCCCGGTAGTAATCCAGGACGGTGCGCCGCGGCATCTTGCCAAAGAGATTCCTGAGCCCATCCTTGGCGAACGCCTGGAGGGCGCGCACCTTTTCCTCCTTGCGCTCGATCGCTTCGATGATGAACCGCCGGCGCACATCCGACTCGGCCATGGCCGCCTTGATCTGGGTGACATACGTATTGCAGTCCTCTTGCAGCCGGTTGACGAACTCCTCCATGCGCGCGTTGACGCGGGCGGTGAAGTCTTTCTTGAGCAGCTCAACCCGCTTGAAAGCGGGCCAATCCTTGAAGTCGCGGTAGTACCGATCGTGGATCTCCTGGGCGCTCAGAAAGACCCACCCATCGAGGCGCAGATCCTCCCCGGGCAAGAGCGTCCGTTCGATCTCCGCCACGAAACGCTCGAGAAGATCCTTAAAGGCGAGGGAAGACTTGAAGGCGGCCGCCTCGCGGAGCAGGCAGTGGTGTTCGTCCTCGGCCGCCGTGCCGCCTCCGTGCAGAAAGAGCGCAAGTTTCTCGTTTGTGTCGCGGATCTCGAATCTGGCGCCGATGATCTCCATGGCTAGATCCTCGAAAGTTGTCTGCTTGACCCGTTCGACCCCCAATTCCGGGAGCACCTCGGAGATGTAGTTCAGGAAAAGCCTGCTGGGCGCCACGATCATAAAGCTCTCGGGCTGGAACGACTCGCCGTAGTTGTAGATTAGGTAAGCGATGCGGTGCAGCGCAATCGTGGTTTTGCCGCTCCCCGCCACCCCCTGGACCAGGAGCGGACGGTGCATCTCAGCACGGATGATCCTGTTCTGCTCGGCCTGGATGGTGGAGACAATCTCCTTGAGCCGGCTGTCGGCGCTTGCTCCCAAGCTGACCTGGAGGAACTCGTCGTTGGTGGTGATGTCGATGTCGAGGATCTCGCGCAGTACACCCTCGGCGATGGAAAACTGCCTCTTGAGGGCGAGTTCGCCGCCGATCGCTCCCGCGGGACATTGGTAGCTCGTGCGGCCGAGCCGGCCCTCGTAGTACAGATTGGCTACCGGCGCCCGCCAGTCGACGATCACCAGTCTCTGGTCCTCGTCCCGGCTCAGGCTCATCTTGCCGATATACAGTTTCTCCGCCTCGGAGGCATCGTCTTCCAGAAAATCGATCCGCGCGAAATAGGGTTTGGCTTTGGCGGTTTCCAGGTTGCGCAGCCGCAAGACAATGCCGTCGCGGATATTCATGTTCACGATCAGATCGATGTAATCCTGGCTGTTCTCGGAGGTGGCGGCGCGGTTCAGCCGCGTGATCTCCTTGTCGAGTTGGTTCTTTTTTTGCAGCGTGGCTACCTGGCTCTGGGCGACTTGGTCCAGGGTATAGGCCAGTCTTTCCCGTTCCTCCGCATAGGCCGGGTGGTCGCTCGCGGGCATCATGGACCTCCTTTGGAAGTGATGTGAAGTTTTCACGCTACTACTACTGCTACTACGTCAAGTTTTAGAGTCGTATAAGCTTTCTTATGACAAGTCCTTGTGGCCGGTATGTGGGGCTGCGCCGGGTGCGCCGGTGCGGCCTGATGGGCTGCGCATCTCGTCGTTGTCGGCCGTTTTCGTGCTCGACGGACGCGAGTACGTCTGCGCGCGAAAACGTCCTACCGCCAAGAGCTGCGTGCCCCTGAGGCCGCAAGCCATGTCGAGGAAGTCGAGCCGGCGCACCCGGCGCGGTTGCACGACCATCCTGGTCAGGAGAGTGCGCCTCCTCATCCTTGAGGCCTCGGCGTTCATGGTCTTGATGTTCGCCTACGGCGCGCAGACATGGATGTCGAG